>NZ_JBFAYB010000098.1:0-31834 GCF_040681075.1 Streptomyces sp. NPDC051907
AGCAGCGGCGAGGAGGGGAGGAAGTGGATCACCGATCTGCCCGGCCTGGCCTCGGAATTCCTGGAGCGCTGGGAACTGCGGCGGGACGGCGAAAGCGGGTTCGGCGAGGCCGCGTTGGTGCTGCCGGTGCTGCGCGGCGACGGCACGCGGGCGGTGCTGAGGCTCCAGATGCCCAAGGAGGAGACCGCTGCCGCCGTGATCGGGCTGCGGACCTGGAACGGCGACGGCGTGGTGCGGTTAATCGACCACGACCCGGTGAGCGGCGCCCTGCTGCTCGAGCGGCTGAACGGGGCCCGCACCCTGGCGTCCGTCGAGGACGACGACGTCGCGACAGCCGTCCTCGCCGAGCTGCTGGCTCGACTCGTCTCGGTCCCCGCGCCCGCGGGACTGCGGGGGCTCGGCGACATCGCCGCCGGCATGCTGGAGCAGGCTCCCCAAGCGGTGACGGCGCTCGCCGACCCCGCGGACCGGCGGCTCCTGCGGACCTTCGCGTCGGCGGTGTCCGAGCTCGTCGACGAGCCTTCAGACCGGCTGCTGCACTGGGATCTGCACTACGACAACGTCCTCGCCGCCGAGCGCGAGCCATGGCTCGCCATCGACCCCGAACCGCTCGCCGGCGACCCCGGGTTCGACCTGTGGCCCGCCCTGGACAGCCGGTGGCAGGACGTGGTCGCGACGGGCGACGCGCCGCGGATCGTACGGCGCCGCTTCGACCTGCTGACCGACGTGCTCGACCTGGACCGCCAGCGCGCGCTCGGCTGGACCCTGGGGCGGCTGCTGCAGAACGCGTTGTGGGACGTCGAGGACGGCGAGTCCGCGCTCGCCGCACCTGCCGTCGTGCTCGCGCACGCACTGCTGAACCGCTAGCGGCCGGGCGTCTCCGAGGGCCACGGCGGTCTTCCGGCTCGCCGGGAGACCGCCGCTCGCTTCTCTCTGGGCCTCCTGCCCGGGCGCTACCCGTTGCAGCCGGTGAACTGCTCGCTGGTCTGGGCGGAGTACACGCTGGCGCCGCCCGCGTCGTCGTTCCTCAGCGGGACGGTGATGGTGTCCTGAGCGCTCCAGGCGAAGCCCTGCGCGTCGAACGTCCACATGCCGGCGACCTTCGTCGCCAGCTCCGACAGCGCCACCCAGCCGTACTGCTTCTGCGGCACGGTGACGGTCAGGCTGTTGCCCAGATCCTGGCCGAGGTTCATGGTGACCGAGCCGGTCACCGTGGTCCCGACCGTCGCCTGCAGGGCGGGAGCGGCGCCGCCGGACAGCGAGGAGGAGAGGGTGAAGCCGATCGTGGACGACCATCCGGTGGTGGTGTTGAGGGTGAAGGTCCACGGCACGGGCGCGGAGGTGCCGTTGTACCAGACGGGGGACACGCACACCTTCGGCAGCGGCGCGGCGGGCGCCTGGCTGCCCTTGGTCCAGGAGCAGGTGGAGACGTCCTTGGCGCAGCGGGCGCCGGCGTAGTCGACGGCCATGTTCCACGCCGCCTCACGGGCCGTCTGCGGCAGGACCCACTGCTGGGCCTTCGTGCCGTTGCACCGGTAGTTCTGCGTCCACGCGTCGTTGTGCTGGGCGTTCTGGACGACGTCGAGACAGGTGTTGGTGGCCTTGTGACGGATCATGAAGACGCCCTGGCCGGCGCCGGTGACGGGCTGGAAGTACCAGTTCTCGCTCGCGCGGCCGTCGCACACCTGCTGCCGAAGAGGCAGACCGGCGTCGACGCACTTGCCCGTCGCGTTGTTGACGAGGGTGAACGAGGAGTCCGAGCCGGTGCTGTTGACACGCCACGACTGGTGGTGGCCGGGGGCGGAGTTGGTGACGATGAAGACGCCGTTGCCCGTGTTGCCGTTCTGCACGTCCAGATTGCGGCCGTTGCTGGCCGAGGTGAGCGCTATCTCGCCCAGCGCGGGAGGTGCGCCGGCGGGCGTCGAAGTTGCGCCGGCGGCCGTCGAAGGGGCGGCCGAGGCGGGGGAGGCCGTGATGCCGAGGGCGATGCACACCGCCGCCCCCAGGGCGGCGATGACCGTTCGCGAGACCGAGGTTTGTCTCGACGGCATGGCTGACATAGTCGTCCTTCTCTCTCGTGGCCTGGTGCGGACGCGCTGCGCGGTCCGCCGTGCGCACGGGCCTGCCGACGCCCCGCTGCACCAGGGGGTGGGCGGACCGCGGTGCGACGCACGTGAGCTCTGACGGTGGGTGTCGCGTGCCGGGCGGGCTGTGCGGCCCGGCACGGGCGAACCGGTGATCCGGACAGAGACGGTCAGGAGCGGCCCTCGGGCGGCGAGCCGGTCCAGCCGGGTGCGCCCACGGCCCGCAAGGCAGTCACGGCGTGCCGGCGACGCCCATGGGCGCGCCGAGTAGTCCCGACTCGCCTCATGGCAGGGCCGCGTAGGCCGGGACAGAGGCGGCGAGGGCTGGCGCCGGGCTGATCGCTGTGGCGGCCGCGCTGTGCTCGTATGCCCCGAGTCGGTGTCGCAAGCGCACGCACTCCTCCTGTCCTGAGGGTCGGCGGCGGGTCACTGATCGCCGCCGCGAGCATGACATTCAGGGCGCGGCCAGGGCTCTACAGGTGTCGGCCATTCCAGAGGCCTTTCCTGCCATCTACACGTTTCTGCGTCGGGCCTCCCCGCGCGCCCGGTCCTCGTCTGAGAAACACGGGCAAGCGCAAGGCGCCTGACGGGCAGAGCCCAGGTCAGGCGCCTTGCGCTGGCGACACCCCAGCTGCCTAGGAGGCGTCGGCGACCATCGCGGCGAGCACGGAGCGCCAGTCTTCCCCGGGCTGCTCGCGCAGCGCCGGCGCCAGCCGGTCCGCGTGGTACTGCCACGGGTGGTCGAGGTCCGGATGCACCCGATCGACGAGCTGTACGTCGCTGTCGCCCGCGAGGAGCCCGCGCAGCTCGACGGCGAGGTCCTGCCATGCGACGTGCCCGCTCACCGCGTTGGCCACGCCGTGCACGGGCGTGTCCAGACAGGCGGTCACCGCACGGGCCAGGGCGGCCGCGTGGACCCACGGGGCGCCGTACCAGTCGCGCCCCGCCGTGCCGGGCCGGGGAAGAGCGATCGGCTCTCCTGCCAGGGCCGCCTGATAGAGCATCCCGGTCGCGCCCCAGCGCAGCTGGTCGCGCAGCCGGTCGTGCGGACCCCACACGATGGGCGAGCGCACGACGCTCGCCCCGCCCCGGCCCTCGGTGCCGGCCGCCCGCATCAGCATCTGCTCGCAGTCGAGCTTCGCCTGGCCGTACGCGCTCAACGGCTGCCGGGAGGCCGACTCCTCGGCCACCCACCGCTCCGCGGGGCGCCCGTAGGCGTCCACGCTGCTGACGAAGACGAACGGGCCGCCGTGCCAGGCGTCGACCATCGCCCGCATCGCCGCCACGTCCACCTCGGGACGGGTGAACGTGCAGGCGGCGTGGATCACCGCGTCCGCGCTCTCCACGGCGGCGCGCAGGCCGTCCAGGTCGGTCAGATCGCCCTCGACGACGTCCACGCCGTGCCCGGCCACCAGGTGCGCCGACTCGGGGCGGGCCAGCGCGAGCACCGGTCGCCCCTGGGCGGCGAGCTCGCGCAGCACGAATGCTCCGACGCCGCCCGTGCCGCCGGTCACCAGCACCGTGCCCTCGCGAGAGGGCCGCGTCCGGGACGACGTCGTGGCCGCCTTGGCCGCTGCGGCCGTCCGCTGCGTCTCACGCGCCTCCAGCAGCGCGGCGAGCGCGCGCGGCGTCCGGTGCTGCATCACATCGAGGCCGGTCAGCGGCAGTTTGAGGCCGACGCGCAGGCGCTCTGCGAGCTGTACGGCGATCAGCGAGTGGCCGCCGAGGACGAAGAAGTCGTCGTCCGGCGCGGGAGTCCGGCCCAGCAGAGCGGCGAACGCCTCCGTCACCGCCTGCGCCCGGTCCCCGTGCAGCGCGGGCGCCGCTGCCGCCCCGGGCAGCCGGCCGGCGTCCACAGTGCCGTCGGCCTTCCGCGGCAGCGCGTCCAGCAGCGTCACCACCGCGGGGACGAACTCCCGGGCCAGGGCGGACCGCAGATGGGCCCGCAGCTCGACGGGGGAGGGACCACCGGTCTCCCGTAGGACGGCGTAGGCGATCAGCGGTCCGCTCGCCGGCTCCGGCACGGCCGCCTCGCTCACCTGCGGATGCGCCCGCAGCAGGGTCTCGGCCGGATGGCGGTCGTCCTCGACCGGGACCGCCCACGGCCGGCCGGGCAGCCGCGACAGCGTCAGCCCCGGGTCGACGGCGACCGCGGCCAGCAGCTCGGCGAAGCCGCCTGCCAGCTGGTCTCCGGCCTCCGGATCCAGGGCCGCCTGCCCGTACTGGACCAGGCACGCGGGCTCGTCGGTGTCCACAAGGCCGAAGGACAGGTCGAACTTGGCCCCGCCGAGGGCGACGTCGACCGGCTCGGCGACCGTGCCGGGGAGCGCCAGCGCCGTGGGCCTGCGCAGGACGTCCGCGGTCACCCGCACGAGCGGCGTGCCGTCGGCGTCCCGCCCGGCGGCCCCGAGCCGCTCCAGGATCAGGTCGAAGGGAACCTCCCGGTGCTCCTGGGCCTCCAGCAGCGCGTTGCGCACCCGCTCCACGACGATCCCGAACTCCGGGTCCCCGGAGAGGTCCACGCGCACCGGAAGGGTGTTGACGCACAGCCCGACGAGACCGCGCATCGCCGCGCCCTCGCGGTGGGTGGCGGCACAGCCGATGACCAGGTCGTCCTCGCCGGTGAACCGGTGCAGCGCGGCGAAGGCGGCGGCGAGGGACACCGTGAAGAGGGTGGCCCGGCGCTGCCTGCCCAGCTCGCGCAGCGCGGGCAGCACCGACTCGTCGAGCCTCGCGGTGCGGGCCACGGCCGGCCGCGCGCCCAGGTCGGCGGAGGGCCGCGCCGGCCGGGGGAGCCGCAGGGGCGCGGCGCCGTCGAGCCGACGCGTCCAGTGGCCAAGACCTTCGTCGAGGCGGCCGGCCGACGCGTGCTCCCGGCGCGCGTAGTCCGCGTACTGCGGCGGCTCCGGCTGCTCGTCGGGGCGCCCGTCCACGGCTGCCGCGTACAGCTGCGCCAGCTCCTCGGCGACGGTCTCCAACGACCCGCCGTCGATGGCGATGTGGTGGAAGGTCAGCAGCACGGTGTGGTCCTGCGGGCCGTGCCTCAGCACCAGCGCACGCGGCAGGGGACCCGCCGCCAGGTCGAACGGACGGCTCGCTTCCGCCGCGAGGGCCTGGGCGCCGTCGCCGTCGGCCTCCACCACCGGCACGGCGATCGTGTCGGGCGCGGGCAGCGTCTCCTGGTACGGCTCGTCGCCGCGCTGCCCGTAACGCGTGCGCAGGACGGCGTGGCGCCGTACGAGCGCGGTCAGCGCCACGGCGAGGGCGTCCACGTCGAGCGGCCCGTGCAGCCGGGTGGCGAAGGGCACGCTGTAGAGGGAGCCGCCCTGGCCGAGACGGTCCATCAGCCACATTCGGCGCTGGGCGTGCGAGAGCGGCGCGGGACCCTGGTCGCGGTCGGCCGCGGGAGCCGGGGCGGCCGGTCGGGCGCCGGCGCGGGCCCGGGCCCTGCGCAGCAGCTCCTCCTGCAGCGCGGCGGAGCCGGGGGTGGTGTCAGTGGCCATCGGTGTCCTCCGGCGCGTCGGGGTGGAGATCGCTGTGCTCGGCCAGCAGGGCGCGCTCGACGAGCGCGGCCTGTCCGGCCACCGTGGGGGCGCCGAAGAAGTCCGGCAGGGACAGCTCCACTCCGAGCTCCTCGCGCAGGTCGTCCGTGACGACCAGGGCGAGCAGGGAGTGGCCGCCGTAGGCGAGGAAGTCGGCGTCCGGCCGGTTCACCTCGCAGCCCAGACTGCGGCTCCACACCTCGGCGACGGCCTGCTGGAGCGGGGTCAGCGCCTGGGCGGCGTCCTGGCCTGTGGCCGTGCCGTCCAGTGCGGCGAGCGCGCGCCGGTCCACCTTGCCGGAGACCGTCAGGGGCAGCCGCTCCACGAAGGTCAGCTCGTCGGGGACCAGATGGGCGGGCAGCTGCTCGGCGAGCCGCGCCCTGAGCGTCTCGGCGCGGGGCACCGGGCCGGGCGCCGCCACGACGAAGGCGGCCAGGCGAGCGTCGTCCGCCGAGGGCCGACGCACCGTCACGGCGGCGTCGTCCACCTCCGCCAGCTCGCGCAGGATGTGCTCGACCTCGCCCGGCTCGATACGGAATCCACGGACCTTGACCTGGTCGTCGACGCGGCCGTGGAAGTCCAGGACGCCGTCCGGGCGCATCGAGACCAGGTCGCCGGAGCGGTACAGACGGCCCAGCGAGGGATGGTCCACGAAGCGCTCGGCGGTCAGCTCCGGCCGTCCCGCGTACCCGCCCGCCAGCCGGCTGCCGCCGATCCACAGCTCGCCGTGCTCGCCCTGCGCGACCGGCTGCCCGGTCGCGTCCAGGACGTGCGCGACGGCGCCGGCGACCGGGCGGCCGATCGGCACAGGACCGTCGCAGTCCGCGTCGGCGACCCGGTGGACGGTGGCGAACGTCGTCGCCTCCGTCGGCCCGTAGCCGTTGACCAGCTCCAGCCAGGGGAACGCGCGCAGCACGGCCCGGGCATGCTGGGCGGCCATCGCCTCGCCGCCCACCACCACCGTGCGCAGCGTCGAGAACACCCGGGAGCGGCGGGCGGCCAGCTGGTGGAAGAGCGCCGTGGTGAAGAACGCCACGGTCACGCCGTGCCGCTCGACCTGCTGGGCCAGCTCCTCGAAGGAGGGCCGGTCGGCGGTGCACACCACCACGGCGGCGCCGTTGGCGAGGGGCGACCACATCTCGAAGGTCGACGCGTCGAACGTGGTCGGCGAGTGGAACAGCACCCGGTCGCGGTCGGTGACGGCCGCGTACCGCGGGGCGGCGACCAGCTCGGCGACGCCCCCGTGGCGGACCGTCACGCCCTTGGGGAGGCCGGTGGACCCCGAGGTGAACAGGACGAGCGCTGTCGCGTCCGGGTCCAGCCCGACCGCGGGCAGCTCCGCACCGGTCAGCAGCGGCTCCTCGGGCAGCGCCAGGGTCGCGCCCATGCCGGCCGCGGACTCGAGCAGCTTGCCGTCGCCGACGGTCAGCGTGGCGCCGGCGGTGGCGAGCATCGCCTCGATCCGCGGACGCGGGTGCGCCGGGTCGAGCGGCACGCACGCCGCGCCCGCCCACCAGAGCGCGAGCTGCGCGACGACGGTCCGGGCCGAGCGCGGCACGAGCAGCCCCACCCGGTCGCCGGGGCGGACGCCGTGGTCGTGCAGATACGCGGCCAGAGCGCGGACAGAGGTGATCAACTGCGCGTACGTCAGCGTGGTGTCCCCGTCCATCACGGCCAGCGCCTGCGGGGTCTGCTCGGCGTGCCGCGCCACCAGGGCGGGCAGATCGGCGGCGTACGCGGACGGTGTGCGGTCAGCCGGCACGGGGCTTTCCTTCCTGTGGTCGGGGGAGTTCGCCAGGACAGTCGTCATCTCAGGCCCCTGCCGGTCTGACGGCCGCGCGGCGCTTGTCGAGCACGGCGGCAATGGCCCGAAGGTCGGGCTGGCGGAGCAGCTCCGGTGCGCGCAGCCGCACTCCGGTCTCGTCCTCGATCACGGTCAGCAGACGCGAGGCCGCGAGCGAGGTTCCGCCGGCCTCGGAGAAGTTGGCGCTCAGCTGGACGCGGGGGCTGTCCAGCAGGTCGCGCACCGCCCGCAGGACCAGCCGCTCGCTCTCGGTCGCTCCCTCGAGCGCGTCGCCGTCGTCCGCTGACTCGGCGCCGTCGGCCGACGGCTCGGGGGCCGCGGCCAGCTTCAGCAGCTCGGAACGGCTGACCTTGCCGTTGGCGTCGAGCGGGAAGGCGTCCACGATCCGCACGGCCGAGGGCACGGCCTGCTCGGGCAGCCACGCCCGTACGGCGGACAGCAGGGCCTCGGGCGTCGCTCCGTCGGATACGAGGACGTACGCCACCAGACGCGCGCTGCCGTCGGCGGAACGCGGCGCGGCGACGACCGCGCTGCGCACCGAGGGGTTCTGCTCGAACGCGGCCTCCACCTCGGCCGGCTCGATCCGCACTCCGCTGATCTTCACCTGGTCGTCGAGGCGGCCCAGGAACTCCAGGCTGCCGTCGTCCAGCATCCGCACCCGGTCGCCGGTGCGGTACACGCGGTCGATCCCCTCCGCGTCGATGCCGGGGGGCGGGGAGACGAACCGGCGTGCCGTCAGCTCCGGGTCCAGATAGCCGAGCGCCAGACCCGCGCCGCCGATGCACAGCTCCCCGCTCTCGCCGCGGGCGACGACACTGCCGTCCTCCGCGGTGACGACGACCGTGGCGCCCGTGATCGGCGTGCCGATCGACGGCGCGCTCGCGTCGCCCGCGTCGGGGTCGGTTGCGCGCATGGCGTGGGTGGTGGTGACGACGGTGGCCTCGGCCGGTCCGTACGCGTTGTGCACCGTGGCCGTCACGTCCGTACCAGGACGCCGGCGCATCCGGTCGCCGCCGACGACGAGGTGACGCAGGCTCAGGCCCTGGGGCCAGGGCCGGTCCAGGACCGGCTCGGCCATCGGGGTCGCCACGACGCACACCGTCAGGGCGGCGTCCCGCCACCATGCGGTGAGCTCGGCCGGGTCCCAGCGCACCGCGTCCGGAGCGGGGACCAGAGCCGCGCCGGACGTCAGACCGGCCCACAGCTCCATCACATGCGGGTCGAACGCGACGCCGATCAGCAGGGAGTGCCGGTCTCCGGGCGCAAGCCCGGTCTCGGTGCGGTACCAGTCCAGCATCGAGGACAGCGCGGGCTCGGCGACGGCCACGGCCTTCGGCCGCCCGGTGGAGCCGGAGGTCAGCACCGCGTAGAAGGCCTCCCGCGGAGCCGGGCGGGCGCCGGCCGCGGGGGAGGCGAAGGCCGCGACGGTCTTCGGGGCGGCGTTCGTGCCTTCGCCCGGCAGCGGCAGCGCGATCTGCTCGGCCTCGCGATGGCGGGCGGGCAGCACCGCGGGGTCGCCGATCAGAGCGGCCACGGCGACGTCCTCGGCGACCGCTTCCATGCGGCGCTCACCGGGGCGGGGGCCCAGCGGGAGGTAGACCGCGCCGATCCGGGCGAGGGCGATCGCGGTCACGACCAGCGCCGCCGAGCGGTCGAGGCAGACGCCGACCACGTCGCCCGCGCGGACCCGGTCGCCCAGGGCGCGAACGACGCCGTCGGCCGCCTCGTCCAGCTGCCGGTAGCTCCAGGCGTCCGTCCCGTCGACCACGGCAGGGGCCTCGGGAGTGCTGCGGACCCACTCCTCGTACCGGGACAGCACTCCGGCCGCGGCGCCCTCGGGAAGAGGGGCGCCGTGGGCGACGCTCGGCAGGGCGCCGAGGCGGCCGTTCGTCGGCTCGGAGGTCTGCTCGGCAGTCCCTCCCGTCGCCTGCGGGGCCTTGGTCGGCGTCGGCGTGTCACTCAGCATCTCGGTCATCACGACTCCGTCGGCGTGGTGGTAGCGGTGGGTGCGGCGGCGGCCGGCTGGGCGACGGCGTCCACGGCGCGCGCCTGGTCGGCCAGGACCGGGTTCTCGAACAGCAGCCGCAGCGGCGGCCGGACGCCGATGCGAGGCTCCAGCCAGGCGGCCAGCTGCGCGGCGAGCAGCGAGTGCCCGCCCGTCCTGAAGAAGTGCGAGGCCTCGGTGAACCGGCCGTGGCCCAAAACCTCGCGCCAGCCCTCGGCGAGCAGCGCCAGAGCGGGATCGGCGAACGCGGCGGGGTCGGCCTCGGCCACCGCGCTCTCCTCGGCCGGCGCGGCCGGCTCGAGTCCGGCGGCCAGACGGGCCAGCTCCGCTCGGTTCGGCTTGCCGCCGGCCAGCGTCGGCATGGCGTCCAGCCGCGCCCACCGGCCGGGCACGAGGGCCCCGGGCAGCCGGCGGCTCAGCTCGATGTGCATCGTCTGCTCGTCCCACGGCCCCTGGTCGTCGGAGTCCTCCAGGAATCCGACCAGGCGCGGTCCGCCCGCCGCCTCCCGGTCCAGCACGACGGCGCAGGAGCGTCCGCCGAGCACGGCGGACGCGGCGGCCTCCACCTCCTCCAGCTCGATGCGGTAGCCCCGCAGCTTGATCTGGTTGTCGCGCCGCCCCAGGAAGTGCAGCAGCCCGTCGCGGTCCCGGTAGCCGAGGTCGCCGGTGAGATAGACCCGCTCGCCGTTCAGCGCGTCGACGCGGACGAACCGTGCCGCGGTGGCCTCCGGGTTGCCGACGTACCCCTCGGCCAGACCGGCGCCGGCGATGGCCAGCTCGCCGACCGCGCCGGTCGGCAGCGGACGCAGCGCCGTGTCCAGTACGTGGATCCGCTCGCCGGGCAGTTCGGCGCCCAGGGGGATCTCCGCACCTGCCGGGAGGCTCTCCCGGGTGATCTCGTGGACGGTCGAGCTGATCGCCGCCTCGGTCACGCCGTAGACGTTGAACACGCGGGCGTCGGTGTCGGCGAGGAACGCGCGCATCGCGTCCGCCGGGATGCGCTCGCCGCCGAGCACCAGCAGCCTCGGCGCCCAGCGGCGCTCGCGCAGCACCGGCCGCAGGTCCTCGCGGGTGGCGAGGAAGTAGCTCGTCGGCAGGTTGGCGACGGTGACCCGGGCCGCGGCCAGCAGCTCGGCCAGCTCCGCTCCGGTGGGCACCTCCCGCTCCGGCACGACGAGGCAGGCGCCGGCGTACAGCGAAGGCAGGACCTCCTCCAGCGCCACGTCGAACGAGGGCTGGGCGAACAGCAGCACACGGTCCCCGGCGGCCAGGCCGAACCGCTCGGTCGCACCGGTCAGATGGTTCTCCAGGGCCGCCCGGCCCACCGCGACGGCCTTGGGTATCCCGGTCGAGCCCGAGGTGTGGATGATGTACGCCGCGCCGGCCACCACCTCGGCCTCGCGCGCGGCGGGGAAGGACGCGTCGTCGATCCGCGCGGTCGGAAGGTGCGCGGGCAGCGTCGCCCCCGCGCCCGCGGAGGTGAGCACCAGCGCCGGGCCGAGCCGCTCCAGCAGCAGCTCCAGACGGGAGGCCGGGTCGGTGGGCGAGAGCGGACAGTACACCGCGCCGGTCCGCAGACAGGCCAGCAGCGTCACCACCGAGTCGGCGCCGCGCGGCAGTACGGCCGCGACCGGCTGCCCGGCGCTCACACCGGCTTCCCGCATCCGACGCGCGAGGGAGGCGACCTGCTCGTCGAGGTCGCCGTAGGTGATCCGGCGGGCCCCGATCAGCAGCGCGGGCAGCGAGGCGTCGTGGGCGGCGGCCGGGTCGAGCGCGTCCCTGCCCTGGGCGACGGTGTGCGTCTGGGGCTCGGGGTCGACGGCTATCTGCGGAAGGGCGAGGTCGGCGAGCACCGTGCCGGGAGCGTCCAGGTAGGCGCGCAGCAGGTCCAGGAGGCGTCCGGCGAGCAGCTTCGCCACGTCCTCGCCGAGGAGGTCGGCGTCGTAGTCCCACACCAGCGTCATGCCGGGCGCCCCGCGCCGGGGGCCAACGCCCCGCCGGTCGTCGGGCAGCAGGACGACGTCGAGGTCGAACCGGGTGGTGCCGGTGTTGAACCCCTCGAACAGGGTGATGTCCAGACCCGGCGCCTCGATCTCGGGCAGGGCCGCGTCGTGCGCGCTGAACATGACGCTGAACAGGGGGTTGTCCGCGCCGGAGGTGTGCAGGGACAGCGCGCGGGTCAACTCCTGGACCGGCGCCTCCTGATGCGGAAGGGCGCGGATGAGGGTGTCCGTCACCTCGTCCATGGTGTCCTCGGCCGGGGCGTCCGGGTCCAGGCGCAGCCGCAGGGGGATCGTGTTGACGAACATGCCCACGACGTCTTCGAATCCGCGCGGGCGATTGCCGACGGCCGTGCCGACGACCATCTCGGAGCGGCCGCTGTGCCGGCGCAGAAGCTCCGCGAAGAGCCCGAGCAGCGTGGAGAACGGGGTGAGGCCGCGCTCGCGGGCGTGGACGCGCAGCCGCTCGGTCAGGTCCGCGCCGATCGACTGCCGCAGCTGTCCGCCGTGGTGCCTGCGCTGGACGCCGGGCCGGGTCAGGCCGGGCAGCGGCATGTCGTAGGAGGCGCCGCGCAGTTCCTCGGCCCAGTACTCAAGGCTCGCCTTCCGCGCCAGGGCCCGCTCGTCGGCTGCCTGCGCGCGCACATGGTCCTCGTACGAGGGCGCGGGAGGCAGCACGACCGGCTCGCCCAGGACATGGGCGCGGTACGCGGTGAACACGTCGCCCAGCAGGATCGCGAAGGAGTGCCCGTCGTGGATCAGATGGTGCTCGACGTGGACGAGCCGGTGCTGGTCGTCGGCGATCCGCGCCAGCGTCCAGCGCAGCAGCGGCGCCTCGTACGTGTCGAGCGGCGTCTCGGCCTCGGTGCGCAGCAGCTTCGCGAACGCGGCCTCCGGATCGGCCTCCCCGCGCAGATCCACGCTCCGCAGCCGGAGCGCGCAGTCGTCGGCGGTCCGCTGCGCGGGCATCTCGCCGGGGACGGCCACCAGCTCCAGGCGGAGCCCGGGGTGCCGGTCGAGCGCGGCGGTCAGTCCGTGGCGCAGGGCCTCGGTGTCCAGCGTTCCCCACAGATCGAGTGAGGCGGTGAAGTTGTACGCGCGGCTGCCGGGCTGCACTTGCTCGTGCAGCCAGACGATCTCCTGCGACGAGGAGAGCGGAAACATGGGCGATCCCTGAGGTTGTCGGGTCGGGTTCATCGGATGCGGGCCGGGGCACGGTCGTGCTCCCTGCCCGGGGTTAGCGGGCCGGTCCGCGGATCGCGCGGTCCGGCCGTGCTGTGCTCGGTCGGGTCGGGTCGGGGCGGCTCAGCCGCTGGAGGCTCGGGTGGAGCGGGGCGGCCGTGCACGTCTCGGCGGTGGTCCGCCTCGGTGTACGGCCGCGGCGTCAGCCGACGGCGACGCCGGCCGGCTCCGAGGCGGACAGGGCCGCGCAGAAGGCGTCGAACCCGTCGTGCGCTCTGTGGTCGCCGAGCACCTGGCGGTCCCACACCATGCGGACATGGAGCTCTGGCCCGTGGGTGACGGACACGGCGAACGGGGCGCGCACCTGCCGGCCGTCGACATGGACCTCGCGGCCCGTCGCCCCGCCGAGGCTGAGCGGCGGACGGCGAGCGGCGTCGTCGACGGTCAGCAGACCGTCCAGCCGGCCCGACCACAGGGACCCGGCCGACCGGGCGGCGTGCACGACCTCGTCGAAGGGGGTGTCCGCCCGGTCGAGGTCGTCCCACCAGCCGGCTGCCGTCGCCTCCGCGCCCAACGAGCCGTCCCCGCCCGGTCCGTCCGGGGCGGCGTCCGTCCCGGCGGGGAAGACGACGGTGTTGAGGAAGCAGCCGACCACCGGCGCCGCGGCGGCCGGACGGCCGCCCCACGGGTACCCGATCGGCGACACCTGACCGGCGCCGTACAGCACGCGGGCGGTGGCCCGGCAGGCGTCGAGCAGCGCGGGGAAGGGAGCGCCGGACGCCGGTGCGGGCAGCCGCGCCTCGGCCGCGCCGGTGGGCAGCGTGCCCGCGGCGAGAGCCTGCGCCCCCGGCAGCGGAGCACGCTCGCGCACCTGGCGCAGCCGCCCGCCCCAGTACTCCAGCGCGGCGGACGAACCCGCGCGCTGCTCGGCGTCGAGCTGCATCAGGACCGCTTCCCGGTAGCCGGCCAGCTCCGCGACCGCCTCGGCGAGCGCGAGGTCCCCGGGGCCGGCCCCGTCCCGGTAGGCGCTGCCCAGCTCCTCCACGATGCGCGCCAGCGACTGGCCGTCGCAGGCCGCGTGGTCCAGGACGACGGCCAGCACCTCCTCCTCGGCGTCCGGGCCGTCCTCGGCCAGGTAGAGCCGCAGCGGCGAGCCCTGCGCGGTCCAGGCGCCCAGGGCCCGACGCAGCGTGGCGGCCGCGTCCTCGCCCGGCGCCCCCACGAGGCGTTCCACCGGTACGTCCGGCTCCGCCAGGCGCAGCGCGGGAGTGCCGCGCAGCACCTGGGGACGGGAGCGCAGGACCGGGTGCCGGGCGGCCAGATGGTTCGCGGCGGCGCGCAGCCGGGCGGGATCCACGGTCCCCCGGGGGAAGGCGAAGAACATCGGGACGATGTCGGGCCGTCCGGCGGGGTCCAGCGAGCGCACCAGCACGAAGCGCCGCTGGGCTCCCGTCAGGGGCAGCAGTTCGACGTCCCCGTGGTCGGCGGCTATGCGCTGGAAGCGAGCCTGGTACTGGCCCGTGATGCTGAGGTGCACGGTGTCCTCTCTGTCGTGTCTGTCATGGCCGCACGTCGGATGCCGCGCCGAGACGCTCGGGCGGGACGGCGGCGAGAGATGACCGGCAGGCAGGCCGGACGTGGAACGGGGGGAGGGGGTCGCGTCAGCCCACGGCGACGGACTCGTGGCGGTCGTCGTCGCCGGGCGCGGCCGGCCCCTGCGGGTCGTCCGGCGCGGCGGGCAGATCGCGCATGCGGCGCAGCGGGGAGAGCAGCAGCGGCAGCGGTACGACGAGGAAGCCGATCGCGCAGACCCAGAGCGCGGCGCGGGCGTCGAAGGCGTCCGCGACCGCGCCGCCCACGATGGCGCCGAGCGGCAGGGTGCCCCAGACGAGGAAGCGCAGGGTGGCGTTCATCCGGCCGAGCAGTCGGGGCGGGCAGAGCGCCTGGCGGAAGCTGACCTGGGCGACGTTGTAGACGACGGCGCCGAAGGAGACCACGGCGGATCCGACGGCGAACAGGGCGGCTGCGGCGCCGGGTCCGGACAGCGGCCACAACAGGGCGAACGGTCCGGTCGCCAGGGCGGAGAGCCAGATGATGCGGCCCTGCCCGATGCGGCCGGCGAGGGCCGCGGCGCTCACCGCGCCGACGAGTCCGCCCACGGCGGAGGCGGCGAGCATCATACCGACGGCGAACGGCTCGAGGCCGAGCACCCGCACCAGGAAGATGGTCTGAGTGGCCATCAGCATCGCGGTGAAGAAGTTGCCGAACCCGGTCGTCGCCGCGATCACCCGGAGCAAGGGGTGGCCGAGGACGAACCGGAGGCCCTCCCCGACGTCCTTGCGCAGGGACGCGCCCGCGACCGGCTCGGGCCGGGCCTCGGGCGGCCGCTTCATGGCCAGCAGGAACAGCGCGGACACGGCGTAGCCGATCGCGTCGGCCACGATCGCCAGATGGGCCCCGACGGCCTGGACGAGCCCGCCGCCGAGCCCCGGGCCGGCGACATGGGCCGAGGAGCGGACCGTCTCCAGTGCGCCGTTGCCCGCCATCAGCTGCTCCTTGGGCAGCAGTTCGGGCAGATAGCTCTGGTGGGCCACGTCGAAGAAGACGGTTGCCGCCCCGGTGACCAGAGCGACGACGTACAGCTGAGCCATCGTCAGCACGTCGGCGACCGCGGCCAGCGGGATGCTCGCCATGGCCAGGGCGCGCACCGCGTCGGCCCGGATCATCAACGGGAGCTTGCGCATCCGGTCCACCCAGGCGCCCGCGGGCAGCCCGATCAGAAGGAACGCGGCGGTCTCGGCAGCTGTGAGCAGTCCCACCTGGAACGAGGGCGCCTTCAGCACGAGGACCGCCACCAACGGCAGCGCTACCAGGGTGACCTGGGCGCCGACCTGGCCCGCGGCGGCGCCGGCGAGCAGGAGACGGAAGTCGCGCATGCCCAGCAGGCCGCTGGACGCGGAAGAAGGAGAGGGGGACATGTGCCCGACCTTCGCCGGAAGGTCAATCAATAGTCAAAACACAAAGAACACTTTCGGTCGTTTCTTGCGCAGTATCTCTGTCAAATCGATAAATCCTCCGCCAGAACGGGGCAACTTCCGGATGAATGACCGACGTTGGGGCCACTGTGCAAGAGGATTCGTGCGGCGCTCGCCCGGGCGGCCCTAGGGCGATCCCGTGGGCGAAACCATCAATCGCACCAATGACCGAAAATAGTCGCCCGCTCACCGTCAGTTTCGAGGGAGCCGACTCCAGCCGGTATAGGTGCTTCGTCCTCGTCCGTACGCCGGCGGCGGGTCGCGTCAGGCCAGGTCCACGTCCTGCGCGTGGGCGTGCGCGGTCACCCCGTCCGGGCCCACCGACACGTCGGTGGGCTTCAGGCCCATCGGGAGGGGCGGCAGCTGCCGGCTGCGTTTCGACAGGGCCCTGTCGATGATCGGGGCCGCCGGGTCGATCGGGCGGTCGCCCACGGCGGCGCTGTCCGCGTGCAGGGTGACCGTCCCCGCGTCGAGACGGAGTTCGGCCGTGACGACCACCGGCATGCCCAGGACGCCGGCCTCGATCCGCAGCCGGCCGTCGCCCGCGTCGGAGAGCCGGACGTTCTGCCCGCCGCCGGCGCCGAGCGAGTCGAACGGGGCGGTGAACGCGGCGTCCACCGAAGCCGCCGCGTAGCCGTCTGAGCGCTCGGACACCTCGTGGAGATCCACCGCGGCCTTCACCGGGATGCCGTCGCGCGTTTCGGCGTCTGCCGTGACGCGCACCTCGGGGTGGGCGCCCCGGGCGGCGCCGAGCAGGAAGGGGTAGCCCTCGATGACGACCTCCGGATCGGCCAGTCGCCCGCCCTGGCGCGCGGCGATCCGGTCGGCGAACCTCTCCTCGCCCAACTGGCGGGCGACGGCGTCGACGGTGAGCAGCGCGGCGCCTGTCAGGACGGCCACGGCCGCGGCGACGACGCGCCGGCCCGGCCGCCGCCGCGGCGCCGTGCGCAGGGTCCGCTTCTTCGAAGTCGTCGGGGTGTGCGGGGTCTTCACGGGCATGGGGTGCGTACCTCAGGGAGTGGGAAGCCGGTCGGAGCCGGACGCGGCGGCGGACGCGGACAGGGGAGCCGGAGCCGGGGGCGTCGGGCCGCCCTCGATGTCCACCCGGGGGAGGATCCGGTCGAGCCAGGCTGGCAGCCACCAGTTGCGCTCGCCGAGCAGCACCATGCTGGTCGGGACGAGCAGCCCGCGGACGACGGTGGCGTCCAGGGCCACGGCCGTGGCCAGCCCGATGCCGAACATCTTCACCACGGGGTCCTCGGACAGCAGATAGCTGAGGAACACACAGACCATGATCATCGCCGCCGAGGTGATGATCCGGCCCGTGCCGGCCAGTCCTTCGACGACCGCGCGCGCGTTGTCCCGGCGCCGGAGGTAGGACTCGCGTACGGCGGTCAGAAGGAACACCTCGTAGTCCATGGAGAGCCCGAACAGCACCGCGAACATCAGCAGAGGGACGTAACCGGGTATCGGCGCCGGGCCGTCGAGGCCGAGCAGGCTCGCCCCCCACCCCCACTGGAACACCGCGGTCAGCACGCCGTACGAGGCGGCGACCGAGATCAGGTTCATCACGGCCGCCTTGAGCGCGACGACCGGCGCGCGGAAGGCCAGGAGGAGGAGCAGGCCGGCGACGAGGACGACGCTGACGATGATCAGCGGCATCCGGTCGGCGAGCCGCGTGTTCAGATCGGCCTGGGCGGCCGTCGGCCCGCCCACATGGGTGGCTGCCCCGGTGCCCGCGGTGGCCTCGGGCAGGGCGGTCTCCCGCAGCCGGTCCACCAGCGCGACGGTGTCCGGATCGCCGGGGCCGGTGGTCGGGGTGACCTGCCAGAGGGCGGTGCGGCCGTCCGCGCTGAGCCGGGCCGGGCTCACCGCGGCCACCCCGGGGGTCTGTGCGAGGCCCTCGGCGACCGTCGTGACGCGGTCGTCGGACGGTCCCTCGGCCGCCGTGGGCAGGGTCGCGGTCACCTGGAGCGGGCCGTTGGCGCCCGGCCCGAAGGCCTCGGCCAGCTGGTCGTACGCGGTACGGCCCGCCGTTCCCGCCGCCTTGTCGCCCGCGTCGAGCTGGCCGAACGTCAACTGAGTGGCGGGTATGGCCAGTACGCCCACCAGGACCAGGCTCGCGAGCAGATAGCGCCAGGGACGACCGGCCACATGCGTGGCGAGCCGGTGCCAGCGCACGCCCGCGGGGTCGCTCGGACCGGCGGAAGCGGCGGCGTCGTCCGTGTCATCGGCGTCGGCGACGGCGGCGGGTGTCGTCGGGGCGGGCCGGCGGCCGGGCTTGCGGCCCAGTCGGCGGCCGAGCAGCGCGAGCAGGGCCGGCAGCAGGGTCAGGGCCGCGAGGACCGCCACGATGACGGCGATCGCAGGCGCGAGCGCCAGCGCGTAGAGCAGCGGCAGCCCGCCGAGCGCCAGACCCGCCAGAGCGGCCGCCACCGCGCAGCCGGCGAAGGCGGCGGCCTTGCCGGCGCTCGCCGTGGTATGCGCGGCGGCGTCGACTGCCTCGTGCCCCTCGGCCAGGAGTTCACGGAAACGCGTCAGACAGAAGAGGGTGTAGTCGATGCCCACGCCGAGGCCGATCATCGCCGCGATCGTGGCGCCCGCCGAGGGCATGTCGAGGACGTGCCCGACCAGACCGATCGCCGACAGCGTGATCACCAGCCCCACGACCCCCACCAGCAGGGGGAGCCCGGCCGCCACGATCCTGCGCAGCCCGAGGAAGAGGATGACCGCGGCCGCCGCGAGGCCGATCAGCTCGCTGTGCGCGGTGGACCCCTTGTCGGCGGCGGCCGCGAGGTCCCCGCCGGCCGTGACCTCGATGCCCGCCTGCCGGGCGGGTTCGGCGGCCGACAGCACGGCCTCGCTGATCTCCGGGGTGATGTCGCGCCCCGTCACGTCCAGCCCGACCGAGAGGTAGGCGGTGCGGCCGTCCGGGCTCATGGCCGCCCGGCCCGACGTCCCGTACGGCGCGGAGACGCTCACCACGTGGTCCACCAGGGCCACGTCATCGGCCGCCGCCTCGACCGCCTTCCGCGCGGCGGCGGAGGTCAGCGCCGGGCCGTCCGGGTCCGTGTGCAGGACGAGGGGCTGGTTGCCGGAGGCGGGCCCGGCGAAGCCGTCGGCCAGATCCCGGGCCGCCTGGCTGTCGCTGCCGGGGATGGTCACCGCCTCGCTGGTGACCCGGCCATGGAGCATCACGGCGGCGGCGACGGCGATCGTCACGGCCGCCCAGACGGCAAGGATCCGTCGCGGTCTGAGGGCACACCACCGGCCCAGGGCAAGGAACATCGTGCTGTGCTTCCCCTCCATGAATGAAGTTGCACTCTGAGTGCACATTTACCGTTGCACTCAGAGTGCAATAATGTCAATCGAAGAGAGGAGTCCCAGGTGGGACGGCATCCCGAGCAGGACACCGCGCGGCGCCCGGAGCAGGGCGGCCCGCAGGCCGCGGCGGACGGCCGGACTGAGCGCGGCCGGCAGACCCGCGAGAAGATCGCCGACGCGATGCTCGCGCTCCTCGACGAGGGAGTGACGGAGTTCCCCGCCGACCGGGTGGCGAAGTACGCGGGGGTCTCACGGCGATCGGTGTTCCACCACTTCGACGACATGGCCCAGCTCGTGGACACCGCCATCACCCGGCGGCTCGATCAACTCGCCCGGCAGATCAGGCCGTTGCCCACCGAAGGCCCGCGCGCCGCACGCGTGGCGGCCCTGGTCGAGCAGCGGGCCCGCATCCTGGAATGGATCACCCCGGCGCGCATGGCGATCATGCGCATGGACCACCCCTCGGAGCGCATCCGTCAGGTCACCGAGGAGACCTTCGCCGACGCCCGCCGACGGATGGAAGGGGTGCTGGCCGAGGAGCTCGACCGGCTGTCGGGCCGACGGCGCATGGACCTGGTCAACGGGCTCGACGCGGTGACCACATGGGGCGCCTGGCACCACTGGCGCTCCACCGGGCTCAGCCCCGAGGAGGCGCGGCACGCCATGGAGGCCACCGTGCTGAGCCTGCTCGCCTCGATCGACCTGCCTGACCCGGCGCCGCACGCGTCCGAGTGAACGGCCCGCAGGCCCTGCTCGCGATCCTCCGAGGCGAAGCTCCCCTGTGGGCGGTCGCGAGGGCGGCTCAGCCGGTCGCGGGCGCCAGGGCAGGGTCGCCGGACGTCACGCCCGGCGGATGGATCAGATGCGTGGAGACGGTGTCGCTCGGGACGCGGGCGCGGTCCACCAGGAGGACCCGGTGGCCTTGGCGGGCCAGCAGCGGCCGACGCGTCCGGGCGCCTCGGCGGCGAGCGCAGTGACCGTCTCAGGGGTACCCAGTTTGAGGGGCGCGCCGTCGCCGACCAGCCGGCGGCGACCGGCCGGGCACGGGAGCCCTCGCCCCGGACGTACCGCCGCACTGGACGCACTTGGACGCACCGGACGCATCGCCGGACCGCGTCAGCCGGCGGCCGGGGCCGGTGCCAGGTGCTCCGAGCCAGGGGACCTCCCGCGGGCGAAGGCCGCGTCGGCCGCCGCTGGGCCGAGCAGGGTCAGACAGATCGCCCACACCCGATCGACGTCGTGCCGTTCCGCGTCGGGCAGCGGGGCGCCGACCGAGACGCGGGCCGTGTGCGCGGCGCCGAGCAGCTCGGCGGCCCGCTCCGCGTCAGCCCTAGCCGCCGCCGCGCCGGCCAGCCCCTCCAACGCCAGAGCCACCGCCCGTACGTCGCCCAGCCCGCGCGCCACCGCCAGCCCCTCGGCGTGCAGCTCGCCGGCCCGGGCCGCATCGCCCCTCAGCTCCGCCGTGAAACCGAGCTCGGCCAGGGCCAGCGTCGTGCCGGGCCCGTAACCCGTGGCGCGGAACCAGGCCAGGACGCCGTCCATGTGGGCCTCGGCCTCCGCGAGGTCCCCCGTGCGCCGCGCGAGCATGCCCAGGCCGATCCTGGCATCGGCCTCGCCCGCACCGTTGTTCTGCTCCCGTGCCAGCTTCCAGGCACGCTCGTGCCGCTCCCGGGCGGCGGCGTGGTCGCCCGTCAGGGAGGCCAACCGGCCCAGCGCGCACAGCCGCTTGGCGGCCTCCGTCCACAGCCCCAGCTCCTCGGCGAGGGCGAGCCCCTCCTCGTGCAGCCGGGCCGCCCTCGGGTAGTCGCCGGCGATCTCGTGCAGCGCGGCCCGCGGGAACACCGTCTGCAACAGCCCCCAGCGGTCGCCCAGTGCGGCGAACAGCCGGGCGCTGCGCTCGGCGTCGCGGCCCACCTGGTCGAGGTCGCCGTGCGCGAGGGCGTGCCGGGCCCGCACGCTCAGGGAGGCCGCCGTGCCCCAGGTGTGGCCGATCTCCTCGCACGCGGCCAGGGCCCGTTCGGTGAGCTCCTCCCCGACGGCCACCTCTCCCGCGCCCATCTGCGCGGAGGCCAGGAACCACAGGGCGGTGGCCCGGGCCTGCGGGTCCTGCGCCGACGCGAACGCCGTGTCGAGGGCGTCGACCGCGGCCTGGACCTGCGCCTCGCCGGTGGCCGGCGAGGCGCCTTCGCACAGCGTCAGACCGGTCCGCCAAGCGGCCGCCGAAGCGACGGCCGCGGCCCGTTCCGGCTCTTCCCCCGGCCGGTCCGGGACAGTCCGCTCGGCGGCGAGGCACGCGTCGAGGAGGCGCCCGGCCACGGCCGGCCTGCCCCGCAGCAGCCAGTACCAGGTCAGCGCGCGGGCAGCCTGGAGCGCCTCCACCACCGCCCCGCGCGAAAGCGCCTCCTCGACGGCGGGGCCGAGGTCGGCCTCGGCCGCGTCCAGTCTCGTCAGCCACTGCCGTTGCCGTGGCCCGCGCAGGAGCGGCTCCGCCCGCAGCGCCAACTCCCGGTGATGGGTGCCGTGCCGCGCCCGGGCGTCCGCCTCCTCACCGGCCTCCCGCAGCCGCTCCAGGGCGTAGTACTTGACGGACTCCAGCAGTCGGTACCGCGTCTCGTCCGGACGGTCGACTAGGACGACGAGCGAGCGGTCCGCCAGTCGGGCCAAGATCTCCGGAACGTGGGCGTCCGTTACCTCCGCGCCGGCGCAGACCGCCCGGGCCGCCGCCCCCGAGGCGTCTGTCGCGTGCACGGACAGCCGTCGCAGCACGGCCTCTTCGGCGGGCTCCAGCAGCCCCCAGCTCCAGTCGATCACCGCGCGCAGGGTCCGCTGGCGTTCGGGCGCCCCGCGCAACCCCCGCGAGAGCAGGGCGAACCGGTCGTCCAGCCCGGCCAACAGGCCGTGCACCCCCAGGGCGCGGGCCCGTGCGGCCGCCAGTTCCAGGGCGAGGGGGAGACCGTCCAGCCGGGCGCACAGGCCGGCGACGGCCGCCGTGTCCTCGGGCGAGGCGAGCGCGGCGGCGGGCAGTCCGGAACGGACCGTGAACAGCGCGACGGCGTCCGCCGGCGCCAGCGGCGCCAGCTGGTGGACCGCTTCCCCCGCCAGCCCGAGCGGCTCCTGACCGGTCGCCAGGACCGACAGCCCGGGCACCCGGGGCAGGACCGCGGCCAGCAACTCGGCGACCGCGTCAGCGAGATGCTCGCAGTTGTCGAGCAGCAGCAGGAGCCGCCGCTCGCGGAGGGCCCCCGCGAGCAGCTCCACGGCGCCCGCCGCGCCCTCGTCCGGCGCGCCCGCCGCGCCCTCGTCCGCCCCGGCGGTCGGCCCTGGGCGGGGCTGCCCTGTGTCGGGCTGCCGTACGCCCAGGGTCCTGAGCACGGTCTGGGCCACGACCTCGCTGGGCGAGCCCGCGGGGAGCGGGGCGAGCTCGGCCAGCCAGATCCCGTCCGCGTAGCGGCCGGCCGCACGGTCCGCGCACTCGATCGCCAGGCGGGTCTTGCCGACGCCGCCGGGCCCGGTGACGGTGACCACCCGGGAGTGCTCCAGCAGAGCCTCCACGGCGGCGAGTTCGCAGGTCCGGCCCACGATCTGGGTGAGCGGCGCGGGCAGCCGGACGCCTCCGCCCGCCGCTCCGGTGTAGTCCGCTGTCGCCCGGGGGCCGGTCGCGGCGTGGTCCGCCGCCCGAGTCGGGCCCCGTCGGGGACTGGGGTGCGTACCCCTGCGCGGCTCCCCGGACCGGCCCTCAGCCCCGCGTTCGACGCCCGTCGACCCGGCGACGAGTGCGGGCGCCTCGTCCGGCGTCGGGGTGTCGTCGGGACCGAAGCGCCGTTCCACATCGGCATCCTGACGCAGGATCGCCTGGTGCAGCGCCGTCAGCGTGCTCCCGGGTTCCAGTCCCAGGTCCCGTGCCAGCCGGCCGCGCAGGTCCTCGTAGCCTGCCAGCGCCTCGGTCTGCCGGCCCGCCCGGTACAGGGCCCGCAGCTGTACGGATCGCAGCCGCTCGCGCAGCGGATGCGCGGCGACCAGCTCGTCCAGCTCGCCGAGGACCGTGTGCTGCTCGCCGAGGCGAACCCGCAGGTCCAGCAGCTCCTCCAGCGCGGCGAGGCGTTCCTCCTCCAGCCGCCCGGCCGCCGCGCGCACCGCCGGATCGCCGGTGTGGCCCGCGTACGCCTGACCGCGCCACAACTCCAGTGCCTGACGCAGCAGTTCCGCCCGGGGCCGGGCGGCCAGGCCCCCGGACCGCGCCTGTGCGGTCAGCTCGGCGAACCGCTCGGCGTCGAGCGCCCCGGGCGCCAGCCGCAGCCGGTAGCCGCCCTCGTCATGCACCAGACGTGCGCGCCCGCCGCCCGGCTCGGCCCGTTCGAGGGCCGCCCGCAGCCGGGAGACCTGTCCCTGGAGGCTGCTGTAGGGGTGGACCGGCGGCTCGGTGTCCGCATGGCCCCACAGGGCGTCGACCAACCGGTCCGCGGAGACCGGCCGTCCGGGCGCCGTCAGCAGCCGGACCAGCAGGCTGCGCACCTTCGCCCCGGTCACGGTCACCGGCTCGCCGTCAGCCGCCCAGACCGTCAGCGGCCCCAGTACCCCCACGCGCATGACGATCACCCTAATCGCCGCAGGCAGCCAAACGGCAGCACACAGCGGCAGCGGACCGGCAGCAGACCGGCAGTCAACCGGCAGCGCGACGCCGCAGGCTGAGCCCCGTTCAGCAGGACACCCAACCGAAGGACACACCGTCATGACCTCGAACACCGCCGGCCGGACCCCGATCACCGTGCTCGGCCTGGGCAACCTCGGCCAGGCGCTGGCCGACGCCTTCCTGTCGCAGGGCCACCCCACCACCGTCTGGAACCGCTCGGCGCACAAGGCCGACCGCCTGGTCGCCCAGGGGGCCTCCCGCGCGGCCACCGCGGCCGACGCCGTCGCCGCGGCCGAGATCGTCGTCGTCACGGTCCTGGACTACGACACGGTCGGCGAACTCCTCCGGTCGGCCGCCGGGACCCTGGCCGGCCGTACCGTGGTCAACCTGACCACCGGCACTCCGGGCGCCGCCCGCGAGCTCGGCGCCTGGGTCGCGGACCAGGGCGCCGCCTATGTGGACGGCGCCGTCTACGCGGTTCCCCAGACCATCGGCACGTCCGCCGCCTTCGTCCTCTACAGCGGCGACGAAGCGGCCTACCGCAAGCACCAGTCGGCTCTCGACCTGCTCGGCGAGGGAGCCTTCGTCGGCAGCGCCCCGGACCTGTCCTCCGTCTACGACACCGCTCTGCTCAGCGGCATGTACGGAATGTTCGCGGGCTTCTTCCAGGCGGTGGCGCTCGCCGGGACCGAGGGGATCGAGGCGGGCGCGGTGACCTCGAAACTGGTGCGGTGGCTGACGGGCGCCGTCGAGGCGCTGCCGGGCTTCGCTGAGGAGATCGACCGCGGCGAGTACGCGACCACGACCTCCAACCTGGAGATCAACGCCGTGGGCCTGCGCAACATCCTCGCCACCACCGAGGCGCAGGGCCTGTCCACCGACCTCCTCGCGCCCCTCCAGCGGCTCTTCGACGACCAGATCGACGCCGGCCACGCCTCGTCCAGCCTGTCCAGGACCATCGAGTCCCTGCGCGCCGGTCGTTGAGGAACGACGGCAACGGTCCCCGCCGCGCGGGCGACGCGCCGCCCGGCGCGGGGGCCGTGAGCCCGCGCCCCGGGGTGTGCCGGAGAGCCCGCGGGCACCTCCCGGCGGTGCACGAACGGGCACACAGCGCGCCACGCCCATCGCTCGCCCTCGCCTGTCCCACGCCGTCCCGCCCTGGCAGGGCCCGGCAGCCGCGTTATGGTCGAAGGAGGGGCGCCGACGACAGCGTTCCCGCCGAGCTCGGGTTTCGGCTGCGAGGAGGGGCGGGCGCGGCGTCGGCTCGCTGGAAGGACAGAGTGTCATGCAGCACGACCCCGAGGTCCTCGAGTTCCTCAACGAGCAGCTGACCGCGGAGCTGACCGCGATCAACCAGTACTTCCTGCACTCCAAGATGCAGGAGAGCTTCGGCTGGACGAAGCTCGCGGCGTATACGAGGCATGAGTCGTTCGACGAGATGAACCACGCGGAGATCCTGACCGACCGCATCCTCTTCCTCGACGGCCTGCCCAACTACCAGCGGCTCTTCCACGTACGGGTAGGGCAGACGGTCGCGGAGATGTTCCGGGTCGACAGAGAGGTCGAAGTCGAGGCGATCGACCGGCTCAAGCGCGGTATCGAGATCATGCGCGCCAAGGGCGACATCACCTCGGCGAACATCTTCGAGACGATCCTCGCCGACGAGGAGCACCACATCGACTATCTCGACGCGCAGCTGGAGCTCGTCGACAAGCTGGGAGAGGCGCTCTACATCGCGCAGCTCATCGAGCAGCCCACGGGCTGACCCGTTGCCTCGCGGGCCCGCGGCTCCGCCCTCAGCTCCCCTCAGGCGTCCGTATGCGGCGTCTGACGCCTGCTGCCCTGCCTTCGGCTGAAGGTTCACTCGTGCGCCGCACGCACCAGGCCCCGCCCGGCGCCTAAGGTTAGCCTGTCCTAATAGTGGCGTTATGTCAGGAATTGGCGCGGCTGACCGGCTGCGGATGAAGGAGTGGGATCGTGCGGACCCCTCGGTTGAATCGGATGCTGGCAGCGGCACTCGGCGGCGTGCTGGCCGCAGGCGTCACGGCGTGCGGCTCGGCGGAGGCCGAGCGTGTCGACGCCGGCCCGACAGCCAGCTCCGACAAGAAGATCACCGTGTACAGCGGTCGGAGCGAGTCGCTCGTCAAGCCGGTCCTGGAGGACTTCCAGGAGTCCACCGGCATCGCCGTCGAGGTGCGGTACGGCGACACCGCGCAGATGGCCGCCCAGCTCCTGGAGGAGGGGGCCCGGAGCCCGGCCGACGTGTTCCTCGCCCAGGACGCCGGGGCGCTGGGCGCCGTGGCGTCGAAGGGACTGTTCGCCCCGCTGCCGGCCGAGGTTCTTCAGAAGGTGCCCACGGCCTACCGGGCGGAGAACGGCGAGTGGGTCGGCGTCACCGGCCGCGCGCGCGTCATGGTCTACAACACCGACCAGGTCCCCACGGCCGACCTGCCGGAGTCGGTCTTCGAGGTGACCGGCCCCGAGTGGAAGGGCAGGCTCGGCGTCGCGCCGACCAACGGCTCGTTCCAGGCGTTCATCACCGCGATGCGGGTGCAGCACGGCGACGAGAAGACCCAGCAGTTCCTCGACGGCCTGGAGGCCAACGACGCGCAGACCAGGGAGGGGAACGCGCAGATCGTCGCCGACGTCGACTCCGGCACACTGGCCGCGGGCCTGGTCAACCACTACTACGTGTACGAACTGGCCAAGGAGCAGGGCGCCTCGGTCGACGACCTGAAGGCGAAGAACCACTTCTTCCCGAACGGGGACATCGGCTCCCTCGTGAACGTCTCCGGCGTCGGCGTGCTCGACGAGTCCGCGTCCGACCCGGACGTGCGCTCCTTCGTCGACTACCTCCTGGGCACGCAGGCGCAGACGTACTTCGCCGAGGAGACGTACGAGTACCCGCTGGTCGCCGGCGTCGCGACCGCGCCCGGGCTGCCGAAGCTGTCCTCCCTGGACGCGCCGGACATCGACCTGGAGGACCTGGGCGACCTGGCGACGACGATTAAAATGATCAAGGAATCGGGGCTGGCCTGACCACATCCGCCCGCACCCTGCGTCGGGCGCGGCGGCTGGCGCCCCGCCCGATGCTCGCCTGTGCGTCGCTGCTGGCCGTGGGCGTCGCGCTCATCCCGCTGACGTATCTCGGCGTGCGGGTCGGCCAGGCGGGCTGGGCCACGGTCTCCGAGGAGCTCTTCACGGCGCGCACCGGAACCCTGGTCGCGCGGAGCGTGGCGCTGGCCGCGGTCGTCACCGCGGCCTGCACCGTGCTCGGCGTCGCCGCGGCCTTTCTGGTCACCCGCACCGACGTGCCCGCACGACGGCTCTTCGGGGTGCTCGCGGCGCTGCCGCTCGCGATCCCCAGCTATGTGGCCGCCTTCGCCTGGGTGTCCACCGTCGAGGGCTTCGAGGGGTTCTGGGCGGCCGCGCTCGTGCTGACCCTCGTCTCGTACCCGTACGTCTATCTGCCCGTCGCGGCCGCCCTGACCGGCGCGGACCCCGCGCAGGAGGAGGTGTCCCGGTCGCTGGGGCGCGGACCATGGCGCACGGTCTACGGCGTGACGCTGCGCCAGGTGCGGCCGGCGGTGGGCGCGGGCGCGCTGCTCGTCGCGCTCTACGTGCTCTCCGACTTCGGCGCCGTCTCGATCGTGCGGGTCGACGTCCTCACCCGGGCCGTCTTCACCGCGGTCAACCTCGGCTTCGACCGCACCGGCGCGCTCGTGCTCGCCACGGTGCTCGTCGCCCTCACCGCGCTCGTGCTCCTGGCCGAACAGCTCACCCGCAGACGCGGGGCCCGCTACGCCCGGCTCGGCGGCGGGTCGCGCCGACCGGCGACCCGGCTGCGCCTGGGCCCGCTGCGCGCGCCGGCCGCGCTCGGACTCACCGCACTGATCGCCGCCGCCCTCGGCGTGCCGGCGGCCAGCCTGCTCCGCTGGTCCGTCGAAGGCGTCTCGCGCCCCGGGTCCCTCGCCGAACTCGCCACGGCGGCACGGAACTCGCTGGGAGTCTCCCTGCTCGGCATGGGCCTGACCGTGCTGCTCGCTCTGCCGGTGGGGCTGCTGGGCGCCCGCGCGCCCGGCGCGCTCGCCGTCGCCCTGGACCGCCTCGCCTACCTCTCGCACGCCCTGCCCGGCCTGGTCATCGGACTGTCGCTGGTGTTCTTCGGCATCAACGTCGTCTACCCGCTCTACCAGTCCCTGTGGCTGCTGGCGTTGGCGTACGCGGCGCTCTTCCTGCCCCTCGCCGTCGCGGCGGTCGGCTCCGCCGCGGCCCAGGCGCCGCCCGGACTGGAAGAGGCCGCCCGCTCGCTCGGCCGCCGACGGACCTACGTCCTGCGCACGGTGACCGTGCCCCTGGCCGCCCCCGGCATCGGCGCCGGGGCCGCGCTCACCTTCCTCACCTGCATGAAGGAGCTCCCCGCCACCCTCCTGCTGCGTCCGACCGGACTCGACACCCTCGCCACCGGCCTGTGGACGCGCACCTCGGTCGCCGCGTTCGCGGCCGCCGCCCCGTACGCGGTGCTGCTGGTGCTCATCGCGGCCGTGCCCACCTGGTGGCTGTCGGCGCGCACCGGCGTGCTCACTAGGGGAGGCGGCTGACATGGCGGAGCTGCGCATCGCCGGCGTCCACAAGGACTACGGCCCCGTCAGGGCGCTGACCGGCGTCGATCTCACCGTACGCTCGGGCGCGCTGGTGGCCGTGCTGGGTCCCTCGGGCTCGGGCAAGACCACGCTGCTGCGCTGCATCGCCGGCTTCGAGGCACTGGACGCGGGCGAGATCCGCGTCGACGGGAGCCGGGTCGCCACCCCGGACGCCTCGGTGCCGCCCGAACGCCGGCGGATCGCGGTGGTACCCCAGGAGGGCGCGCTCTTCCCGCATCTGTCGGTGCTCGGCAACGTCGCCTACGGACTGGACCGAGCGGCCCGGCGGGCCGGCCGCGCCGCGGCCGTGCTGGACCTCGTGGGCCTGGCCGGCTTCCAGGACCGGATGCCGCACCACCTCTCCGGCGGCCAGCAGCAACGCGTCGCGGTCGCCCGCGCGCTCGCGCCCCGCCCGCCCGTCGTGCTCCTCGACGAGCCCTTCAACGCGCTCGACGCCGCGCTGCGGGCCGAACTGCGCCAGGACGTCTGGCAGGCCCTGCGCGCCGACGGCGCGACGGCCGTGCTCGTCACCCACGACCAGGCGGAGGCCCTGTCGATAGCCGACGAGGTCGCGGTGATGCGGGACGGCCGGATCGTCCAGAGCGGACCGCCCGAACTCCTCTACGGCACACCGGCCGACCCCTGGGTGGCCGGGTTCGTCGGCGACGCGGTCTGGCTGCCCGCGGTGATGGACGGCGACCGAGCCCGTACTCCGCTCGGCGCTCTGCCCGTCACGCCGAGCGCTCCCGCGGACGGCGACGACCAGAACGCTCCGCAGCGCGTGCTGCTCCGTCCCGAGCAGATCGCCCTCGTCCCGCCCGGCGCGCCGGACGCGGTCCTCGCGACGGTCGTACGGCGCGACTTCTACGGCCACGACGCGGTGCTCGGCCTGCGTCTGGCGGACGGCACCGCGGTGGCGGCCCGGATCTTCGACCCGGCGTCGGTCCCGCCCTCCGTCGGCGACCAGGTCGCCCTGCGCGTCCGCGGGGCCGCACGCGTGTTCCCGAGGTAGGGGCCGGCGCGCTGGACGTCCTCCGACCGCGGGAACGCTGTCCTCCGCACGGCCCAGCCCAGACCAGCTCAGCTCAGCTCGACGCGAGCGCGACGGGTCACCTGGTCGGCGAGCAGCCGGGCGCCGGCGACGGTGTCGGCGCGGGCCACCACATGCCCGATCCGGCACGAGGAGTCAGCGGGGTCCGGCACCATGTCCCCGGGCTGGAGGTGCAGTTCGCTGTGGGCGCCCGGCACGGCGGGGATGGCGACGCGGCGCAGCACGCCCCCGGACCGGGGGAGCAGGAAGCGGATCGTCGCCGCGCTCGCGCGGGACGGCTCGGTCTGCGGCGCCCGGCCCAGCACGGCCTGAAGGTAGGCGGCTGCCTCGCTGACGCCCGTCGCCGCTTCCACGACTTCGCAGATGTTGTCGCCCGGCAGCCGCGCCCCCGTCTCGATCACATACGGCGTCTGCGAGCCGGGCGGGATCTTCACCTCGGTGTGACCGACGCCGTTGCGGATCCCGACGGCCAGCGCCGCCCGGGCCGCGGTGTGCCGCACCAGCCGGGCCGTCGCAGGCGCGAGCCCGGCAGGGCAGGTGTGCCCGGTCTCGATGCGGTAGGCGCCGCTGGTGGTGTCCTTGCGCACGACCGGCAGGGGGTAGGCCACCCCGTCGGTCACGACGGTGTCGCACGAGTACTCCTCCCCGGGGACGTACTCCTGCAGCACCACGCGCGTGTCCAGCCTCAGCCCGTGCGGCGACGCGTGCGTGTACCGCTGCGCCGCCTCGACGGCGCCGGTCAGCCGGCCCGGCGCGTCGACGACGCTCACACCCCACGATCCGCCCTGCTCCGCGGGCTTCACCACCAGCGGCCACCCCAGCTCGCGCGAGGACGCCACCCGGTGCGCCTCGGCAGGATCCCTTGCGGCCGCCCACCGGGGAGCGGGCACGCCGGACACGGCGAACGCGTCACCCATAGCGATCTTGTTGCGGGCCGCGTGCGCTCGCGCCGGGTCGTTGCCCGGCAGTCCCAGCCGGCTCGACAGCAGCGCGGCCAGCGGTGTCAGCATCTCCCAGCACGCGGCGACGCCGGAGATCCCGTGCTCCCGGCAGAACGACTCCATCTCGGCGAGGGCGCGTGGCGTGTCCGCGAGATCCGTCGCGCACACCCCGTCCAGGGCGGCTCTCAGCCAGGGGGCGTAGCCGTCGTGAACTTCCGTGTGCGTGGCCGCGTATAAGCGGATTCCCAGCTGGTCAGCGGCCTCGACGAGGAAACGCCCGGCGTTTCCCATCGGCTCGATGACCAGCACTCTGGCCCCTCGCGGGCCTGTGCCGGCAGTCATCGCACCACTCAACCCGGCGCGGCCGGCCCTCGGCTATCGGGCTGAACGACGAAAACAACCCGCGGGACTCCAGGCGGAGTTAGAGCAACGTCCCAACAGCGGAAGGCGTCGCCCGGCCGGACCCGCCTGCCCAGGGCTTCTCCGGTCGAGCGCCCCGGGTAGGCGCCCGGTAGCGTGGGCTGCGGGGAGGGCGAGACGAACCGTCGACGAAAGACGAGACCGGAAGACACCTCTCATGCCCTGCCGCGACCCCGACGACGCCGAGCGGCGCGAGGTAGGGGGGTCCCGTGCCATGAGCGACCCGTCGCGGAGCCGATGGCGAAGACCGATCGGCGCCTGGCCGGCCGTGGCCCTCACCGTGGCGGTTCTCGTCGCCGCCAATCTGGTCCTGCACCGCTGGAGCGGCCTGCTCTCCCTGCTGACGGCAGTCGTGGTCAGCGCCCTGCTGCTCGGTGTGCTCCGCTGGGCCGGCGGCTCCTGGGCGGACGCGGGCCTGGCGCCCGGCACCCTGGCCCGCGGCGCCCGCTGGGCGCTGGCCCTGATCGGCCTGGTCGGCCTCGTCTACCTGGCCGGGGCTCTGCTGCCGGCCACCCGCGCGCTGTTCGAGGACCAGCGGTACGAGGGGATGAACGGGGGCGAGCTGATGCTGCGCGTCCTCGTGTTCGTCCCCGTCGGCACCGTCCTGGTGGAGGAGATCGCCTTCCGCGGCGTGCTCTACGGTCTGGTGTGCCGCGCCCGCGGGCCGGCCTGGGCGACCGCCGTGTCGAGCCTGCTGTTCGGCCTGTGGCACGTATTGCCTTCTCTGCACCTGGCGACCGCGAAGCCTGCTGTGACCGCCGTCTTCGGCGACGTGGCGCTCGGCGCCGCCCTGGCGGTCGCGTCGGCCGTCCTGTTCACTGCGGCGGCGGGCGTCCTGTTCTGCGAACTGCGCCGCCGCAGCGGCAGTCTGCTGGCGCCCATGGGCCTGCACTGGGCGGTCAACGCACTCGGCTACCTCGTCGGCTTCCTGCTGCGCTGACCGCGCGACGGCGCAGGCGCCGCGGCCGTGGGCTCAGCCTTCCGGCTGGATGACGTTCCTCAGCCGGTCCAGGTCCTGCGCCGTGAATCCCTCGGGCCGCATGACGGCGTTCCAGCCGTCGACATAGGCGGCCTTGTAGGTGTGGCCGTGGCCGTCCGGCACGCCCGTGGAGAACGGCAGGTCGGCGGTGACCTGCCAGAAGGTCACGAAGGGCAGCCAGACCATCGCTTCGA
>NZ_JBFAYB010000099.1:0-31656 GCF_040681075.1 Streptomyces sp. NPDC051907
GCCAGGACGGGCGGCGACCTGCTGCCCGGGATGCCGGCGCAGCCGGCCGGATCGACGCCCGCCCGGGCCGCCATACGCGTTGTGGTCGAGCGGGCGTACGAGGCCTCATACCAGAGCGGGACGGATGGCGGGCAAGTTTGTCAACTGCCCGTCGACCGTGCGCACTCGGCGACTACCGTGTGTGGCCGGTGATCAACGGTGGGCTGACGTTCGCACCTCGAGCCTGCCCACGAGCCGAGCCCGACCAAGCTCAGAACGCCGATTCCTGGGGCCCCACGTACCAAGGACACCGATGTCTCAACTACGCGCACCTGCCGCGCGGACCGAACGCCGTGAGGGCGGACGGCACGGCCGGCCCGGCGCCCGCTCCCTGTCCTCCGCGGGGAGGCAGCACACCTCGCCTTCGTCGCCGGAAGCCCGCATACGCCCACAGCTCCTGCGCACCGCGGTCCTGCCGACCGTCGTCGCCGCGCTCAGCGGCGCCGTCGCCGTCGTCTTCACGGTCCGCTCCGCCGCACCACAGCCCACGACCACCCTCTGGGCCGCCCTCACCGGCACCGCCGTGCTCGCCATAGCGGCCGTCGCCGCGGCGGCACTCGGCGCGGACCGCATGGCCAAGTCCGTGCTGGACCGCTGCGCCGCCCTGCGCCGCGCCACCGCGCGCGGACAGGCCGACCTGCGGACCGTCGTCGAGCAGCTGAGGCGCGGCGAAGGCCCGCCCGTCCGCCGCGGAGCGGAGCCCGCACCGCAGGAAGGGGACGAGTTCGACCTGCTGACCCAGGAGCTCGGCCGCTCCCAGGAGGCCGCGGTCGCCGCGGTGGTGCAGGCCTCCCGGCTCTCCAGCAGCGTCGGCAACGAACAGAAGGTGGAGGTCTTCGTCAATCTGGCCCGGCGGCTCCAGTCGCTGGTCCACCGCGAGATCCAGCTCCTGGACGAGCTGGAGAACGAGGTCGAGGACCCCGAGCTGCTCAAGGGCCTCTTCCACGTCGACCACCTCGCCACCCGCATCCGCCGGCACGCCGAGAACCTCGCCGTCCTCGGCGGCGCGATGTCCCGGCGACAGTGGTCCAACCCGGTCACCATGACCGAGGTGCTGCGCTCGGCGATCGCCGAGGTGGAGCAGTACCCGAGGGTCAAGCTGGTGCCGCCGATCGACGGCACCCTGCGCGGCCACGCGGTCGCCGACGTGATCCACCTGCTCGCCGAACTGGTCGAGAACGCCACCCTGTTCTCCGCCCCGCACACCCAAGTGCTGCTGCGCGCCCAGCATGTGACCGCCGGACTCGCCGTCGAGGTCGAGGACCGGGGTCTGGGCATGCCCGCGGGCGAGCAGCACAAGATGAACGCCCTTCTCGCAGACCCCGATCAGGTGAATGTCGCGCACCTGCTGCAGGACGGCCGGATCGGCCTCTTCGTGGTCTCGGCGCTGGCCCGCAGGCACGGCATCGCGGTGCGGCTCCAGTCCAATATCTACGGCGGCGTGCAGGCCATCCTCGTCCTGCCGCAAGGGCTGCTCGGCGCCGATCCGGACGCCGTCCCCAACGGAGAGACGACGACTGCCCAGACCGGGCAGCGCCCCAGGCCCCCGCAGGTCACCGTGGTGCAGGCGGCCGCCGCGCCGCCCTCGCTGCCGCAGCAGCAGAGCCCCTCGCAGCCCCGCCACGCGCACCCGGGCCAGCCCCGTCACGCCCAGCCGCAGCCCCGGCAGCTGCCGCCGCAGCGCGAGACCGTGCACGCCGCGTCGGGCGCCGGACCCCTGCCCGTGCGCGGGGAGCACAGCGACCGGCCCCATCCCGCCGGCGCCCGCCCGGGCGTCAACCAACCGCCGCAGCCCGCCGCCCCCACCGCAGGACCGACGACCAGCGGCCTGGTGCGTGGCACCATGGGCCGCCCCCAACTCCCCAGACGGCGCAGCCAAGAGCACCTCGCCCCACAGCTCAGAGACACCCCGTCGCCCCGCAGGAACGACGAGCACACCCTCCACGATCCCGGCCTGATGGCGGCCTTCCAGCGCGGCATCGGCCTGGCCGAGTCCCAGCCCGCGGCGGACGTCGCCCCGCAGGCCGGACCGCAGCGCCACACCAACACCCCCAAGGAGTAGATGCACCATGGCGAGCGATGTGCCGACCGGTCATGTCTCGGACCTCGACTGGCTGCTCGGCGGCCTGGTCCAGCGCGTGCCGTACACCCGCAACGCTGTACTGCTCTCCTCCGACGGGCTGGTGAAATCCGTACACGGTCTCGACAACGACAGCGCCGACCATATGGCGGCGCTCGCCTCGGGCCTGTACTCCCTCGGCCGCAGCGCAGGAGCGCGGTTCGGGGACGGCGGCGAGGTGCGCCAAGTCGTGGTGGAGCTGGACTCCACCCTGCTCTTCGTGTCCACCGCCGGCTCGGGCACCTGTCTCGCCGTGCTGGCGGGACGCGAGGCGGACGCCGCGGTCCTCGGATACGAGATGGCGATGCTCGTCAAGAGCGTACGGCCGTACCTCACCACGCCGATCAGACAGTCCGCCAGTGCTCCGAGCGTCGCGGGGCAGTGACCGTGCCGGCCCCCAAGGACGGGCCGTTGCTCGACGATGCGGCCGGCCGGCTGATCCGGCCGTACACGGTGAGCGGCGGCCGGACCCGTCCGACGGCCGCACTGGATCTGCTCTCACTCGTCATGGCCACGGGCAACGCGCCCCTGGCCCAACTCGGACCCGAGCACTCCTTGGCGCTCGGGCTCTGCGACGGACCGACGTCGGTCGCCGAGATCTCCGCCCACCTCCGGCTGCCCGCAGTCGTCACCAAGGTGCTGCTCTCCGATCTCGTGGAGTGCGGCGCGCTGACGGCACGGGCGCCCCGCCGCAACGACACACCCACCGACCGTTCTTTGCTGGAGGCGGTGCTCGATGGCCTACGACGACGGCTCTGATGTTGGCGAGCCGCCCTTTCCCACCGCGCTGAAGATCCTGGTCGCGGGCGGCTTCGGGGTGGGCAAGACCACCTTCGTGGGGGCGGTGAGCGAGATCGAGCCGCTGAGCACGGAGGAGCTGCTGACCCAGGTCAGCGAGGCGACGGACAGTCTGGACGGCATCGAGTCCAAGACCACCACCACGGTCGCCATGGACTTCGGCCGGATCACCCTGGACGAGCAGCATGTGCTCTATCTCTTCGGCACGCCCGGCCAGGAGCGCTTCTGGTTCATGTGGGACGAGCTGTCCGAGGGCGCCCTGGGCGCGGTGGTCCTCGCCGACACACGGCGGCTGGAGGACTCGTTCTGCGCCGTGGACTTCTTCGAGCGGCGCGGCATCGGATTCGTCGTCGCCGTCAACGAGTTCGACGGCGCGTACCGGTACGACCCGGACGAGGTGCGGGCCGCGATCGACCTCAAGCCGGAGGTGCCGGTCGTGCTCTGCGACGCGCGGATCGCCAGCTCCGGCATAGGGACCCTGGTCACCCTCGTCCAGCATCTGCTCACCACCATCGCGGCGCCGGCCCCGGCGCCGAGCTACGGAGCAACGACATGACGTTCGACCCGACCGGTCATCTGCTGCTGACCCCCGTGGACCCCGAGGCGCCGGTCCGCGTGCGGAGACTGCGTCAGCTGGGTTTCGGGGACCGGCCGGACCCCGCCTTCGACGAGTTCGCGCACCGGCTGGCGGAGGTGACCGGCGCGCCGTACTCCATGGTCAACTTCATCGACGAGAACCAGCAGTTCTTCGCCGGGCTGCACACGCCGGCGGGCACACAGACGGGCGCCGACCTGAACGCGACCGCCGCGTCGACCGGCGGCGTCAGCCGGTTCATGGCACGCGACCACGGCTACTGCCCGCATGTGGTCGTACGGCGCAAGGCGCTGGTCCTGGAGGACGTCTGCGACTATCCGAGGTTCGCGGGGAACCCGGTCGTCGACGAGATCGGCATCCGCTCCTATCTGGGCGCGCCGCTGATCGACCGTACGGGCATCGCGCTGGGCACGATCTGCGTGGTCGACACGGAGCCCCGGCCATGGGGCCGGGCGGGGCTGGAGACCATCAAGTCGCTGGCCGCGGAGCTGATCGAGCAGATTCACCGGCGCGAGGACGGCATCTGAGGACGGCATCTGGCGTAGGGGCCGTGCCGCGCGGCGGCGTGGGCGAGGCGGCGAGCTGGGCGATCGGTGTGGTTCGATGCGCAGGGCCTGCCGGAGTATCGGCGCACTGGAGGCAGCCGGTATACGGCCCGGTTAGACAGTCCTCGGCACGGTGCGGACGGCTTCGTACCGCCCGCGTAGACGGTCTCGTCGGCAGGCTGCTGTCGGCTATGCCGGCGCCGACGCGCGCGGCGGCTGCGGCCATGCCGCCATCGCCGCGTCGACCACGCGATCCAGCGACTCCCGCCCCGCCCCGTCGCACGCCTGCTGGTTCATCCCCTGGATGACCACCGCGTAGAACGACGCCAGTCCGTCGGGGTCCACGTCCGCGGGCAGCCGTCCCGCGTCGACGTCGGTGCGGATGCGGGCGGCGATCGAGGCCTTGGTCGCCTCGCGCATGTCGCGCAGCTTGTCCTTCACGTCCTGCGAGCCGGGGCCGCAGTTGGCCGCCGCCGTGATGATGAGGCAGCCCGGCGGGTGACGTGGGTCGGTGTAGTCGGCGGCGATGTGCCGCAGCATCGCGGCGATGTCCGAGCGTGCGTCCGGGCCCGGCGGCAGCGGGGCTCCGTACGTGCGTACGTAGAGCTGCACAGCCTCGTCGAACAGCTGCCGCTTGTCTCCGAAGGCGGCATACATGCTCGGCGGGTTGATCCCCATCGCCGCGGTGAGCGAGGCCACGGACGTCGTCTCGTAGCCGTGCGTCCAGAACTCCCGCAGGGCGGTGGCCAGGGCCTGGTCGCGGTCGAAGGCGCGTCGGCTCCGCTTGGGCGCGGCCTTGGCCGGGGTGTCTCCACTGCTCATGGCCGCAGCCTACCGCCAGTCCGTAGCGATCGCTAAAGCAGCTCTGTTAGGGTCGGTCCATCGCTCAGCTTTAGCGACCGCTAAAGCTGAGCGACGGCCTGCCGACCCCACGAGAGGGAACTGTGATGACCATGTCCACACCCGCCGCCGCCTTCGCCCGCACCGTCCGCGGCGCCGGCCCCGGCCTCCTCCTCGCCCACGGGGCGGGAGGCGGAATCGAGGCCAACTACGGGCCGATCATGGACGGGCTCGCGGCAGGGCACACCGTCGTCGGGGTCGACTACCCCGGCGCCGGCGCCACCCCGAAGGCCCAGCGGCCGCTGGACGTCGACGAACTGGTGGACGAGCTGGTGGCGGCGGCCGACGCCGAAGGGCTCGACACCTTCGCGGTCAGCGGGTACTCGCTCGGCGGACCCGTCGCGATCCGCCTCGCGGCGCGTCACCCCGAACGGGTCAGCTCACTCGTGCTGAGCGCGACGTTCGCGCACGCCGACACCCGCACCTCCCTCGCCGCCTCCATATGGCACCAGCTGTTCGAGTCCGGTCAGCACGCCGTGCTCGCCCAGTACGTGAACCTGATGGCCCTGAGCGAGCCGGCCCTGAACTCCCTCACCCCGGCCCAGGTCCACGCTGCCGCCGAGCAGCTCGCGACCGCCTTCCCGGTCGGCACCGGAGACCAGGTCGACCTGGTCCGAAGGGTCGACGTCCGCGGCGACCTCGCCGGCATCGCCGTACCGACGCTCGTCGTGGTCACCACCGCCGACCCGCTCATCTCCCCGACCCTCCAGCGGGAGCTCGCCGCCGCCCTTCCCGCCGCCGAGGTCGCCGAAATCCAGACCGGACACCTGCCGTTCGCAGAGCGCCCGCAGGAGTGGCTGAAGCTCATCGACGACTTCCTCGCGCGGAGCCGAAAGCACTGACCGGACGGCGGAGCACGCCGCCGTCGGACACTGCCCCGGCGGTCGCCGGGCATGCCGCGGCGGCAGGGGCGGTGTGCGGGGATACGGTCGGCCGCATGGACGGTGATCGTCGTGGTTGGCGCCAGTGCCTGCTCGGCGGGTGGGTGTTCTTGGTGTGCATGGCCGGCACCACGCTGCCGACCCCGCTCTACAGCCTGTACCAGGAGAAGTTCGGGTTCTCCGAGCTGACGGTGACCGTCGTGTACGCCGTCTACGCGTTCGGCGTCATCGGCGTGCTCCTGCTGGCGGGCAACGCCTCCGATGCCGTGGGAAGGCGGCCCGTGCTGCTGGCGGGGCTGGGGCTTGCGGCGGCCAGCGCCGTCTGCTTCCTGTGCGCTGCCGGGCTGGGCTGGCTGTACGCGGGCAGGCTGCTGTCGGGCTTGTCCGCCGGGCTGTTCACCGGGGCCGCCACCGTGTACGTCATCGAGCTGGCGCCGCCCGGCGGCGCCGCGCGGGCCACGTTCGTGGCGACCGCCGCGAACATGGGCGGACTGGGCTGCGGTCCGCTGCTCGCCGGATTGCTCGCGCAGTACGCCCCCTGGCCGCTGTACCTGCCGTTCATCGTGCACCTCGCTCTGGTCGTCGGCGCGGCGGCCGTCCTGCTGCTGCTCCCGGAGACGGTGGCGGAGCGGCGGCCGCTGAGCACGGTGCGCCCGCAGCGGCCCGGTGTGCCCGCGCAGGTGCGGCCGGTGTTCGGGCCGGCGGCGATCGCCTCGTTCGTGGGGTTCGCCCTGTTCGGGGTGTTCACATCGGTCAGCCCCGCGTTCCTCGCCGAGTCCCTGGACGTGCACGACCACGCCGTGAGCGGGTCGGTCGTCGCGCTCGCCTTCTTCGCCTCGACCGCCGGGCAGCTCGCGGTCGGCCGGGTCGGCGTCGCGCGGTCGCTGCCGCTGGGCTGCGCCGGGCTCTTCGTCGGGCTGGCGTTTCTCGCGGGCGCGCTGTGGTGGGACCTGCTGGCGCTGGTGGTGCTGAGCGCGCTCGTCGGCGGGTTCGGGCAGGGGATGGCGTTTCGCGGGGCGCTGTCCGCGGTGGCGGAGGCGTCTCCCGCGGACCGGCGCGCGGCGGTGATCTCGACGCTGTTCGTCGTGGCGTACGCGGGCATCTCGGTGCCGGTGATCGGAGTCGGGGTGCTGGTGGGGCCGATCGGCCTGGAGGGCGCCGGGCTGGTTTTCATCGCGGTGATGGCCGGCTTGGTCTCGATCGCGGCCGTCTACCTGCTCCGGAGGCCGGTTCGGTCCCGGACGTGAGCGGCGTACGGGGTGACGCACGCGGGGGACGGGCGCGGTGACGGACGCGCGCTTACGAGGACGCAGCCACGGATCTCACGGCGTGGGGATGCCCGCCGGTCGGGCCGGGCGGCCGAGGCGGACCGGGACGCCGGGGGAGTACAGGACGCTGACCGGGTCGCCGCTCGGCGCGGGGAGTCCCGCAGCCGCGACCAGGTTCTCCTCGCAGGTGAGGAGTTCGGCGCGGTACAGCGGCCATCGCGGGTGGTGGTTGGGCAGATAGGCAGACCCACCGAAGAAGGCGTTGTGCATGCCCCAGCGGGCGGTGAGGAAATGTTCCAGCTCCGTGGGCTCCTCGATGCGCTCGCCGGCTCGTACGGTGATGCGGCTGGACGCGCCGCGCGGGCCGGGCCAGCGGCGGGAGCTGGTGTAGGCGACGGTGTCGCCGGCGGATCGGACGCTCATCCGGGACCACAGGTACGGCAGCCGGAAGCCGACGCGACCCATCACCACGGGTATCAGGCGTGACGCGTCCATCGACCGGAACACGACACCGCGGCGACCGTGCGCGTCGACGGAGTACAGACGGACGTTGGTCTCCGGAAAGGACCCGAGGTACGGGACGCCCGGCAGCCGGAGCCATCCGACCCGATGCATCCGGAAGGCGACGAGCCCGACGTACGTGACTCCGTCATGCGTGTCGGGGGCGACCCCGTCGGGCAGGAGCTTCGCCACGGCGTCCGGTTCGACAGCCCAGTGGATGAAGCAGAGGTCGAGCCACTGCTGGGTGAGGAGCGGGTTGTGTATGGCGGTCGGGGCTTCAGGGGTGATGGCTGCCGGCGTCTGCACGGAGCCCAGGATGCCAGAGGCCTTGGCGGCCGCGGATGGGCGGCCCCCGCCGATACGCGCGCTCGCGTCCGGACAGCGCAGGGGCACGGACACGAAGGCCTCTCGCATACTCCGGAGCGTCAGACGCCTCTCCCGCGAGGGCCGTTGAGCGGCTCCTCGGCGCCGGTGCGGTGGTCGCGGCTCACGACTCCTCCGTGTCCGGCGCCGGTGGGATCGACGCACCGGCGGACAGCAGCCTCTCCGCCAGCACGCGACAGCGCGCCCCGAGCTCCGGAGGGTCGAGTACCTCGAAGTCGTGCCCCAGCAGGAGCACGTGCAGGAGTACGGCGTCGAGGCTGGCGGCGCCGCTGAGCACCTCGCAGAGCCCGCTGCCTCGCGGTCGTACGACGGCTGCCGACGCCGGGATCTGCGCGCGCACCGTGTCGGCCGAGGCGTGTACGAGGACGCGCGCCTGGTGCGGGTAGACCCGACTCGCCACGCCCTCCTGCACATACGGCGCCGCGTCGGGCGCCTCGCGCGGGCGAAAGCGCCACGTCCGGGCGCAGACGTCGGTCATCCGGTCGACGCGGAAGCTGCGCCAGTCGTCGCGATCGAGGTCGTAGGCGAGGAGGTACCAGCGCCGGTCGGAGGCCACCAGACGGTAGGGCTCGACCCGCCGCTGTCGCACCTCGCCCGCTGGGGGCGCCTTGCCGGCGGAGTCCGGGGGCGGGTAGCCGAAGCCCGCCTCGACCTCGTCGCGGCAGGCTCGGGCCAGCGTCATGAGCACCTCGGGATCGACCGGCGTGCGGCCGCTGCCGAAGAACTCCACCGTGCCCGTCAGGGCGCGCACCTCGTGCCGCAGCCGGGTGGGCAGCACCTGGTCGAGCTTGGTCAGCGCGCGGAGCGCGGCGTCGCCGGCGCCCGCGGCCGCACCGCCCGCGCCGGCGAGCAGCGAGACCGCGGTGGCGATCGCCTCATCGTCGTCGAGGAGCAGCGGCGGCAGGTCCTGCCCCGGGCCGAGCTGGTAGCCGCCGCCGACGCCCTGGCTGGCGTGCACCGGATAGCCGAGCGCACGCAGCCGCTCGACGTCACGCCGTACCGTGCGCGGAGTGACCCCGAGCCGGTCGGCGAGCTCGGGGCCGGTCCAGACCCGGCGCTGCTGCAGCAGCCCGAGCAGGGTGAGCACCCGCTCCGTCGTACCCCGCTCGTCACCGCGCCCCGCGTCCATGTCGCCCACCCTGCCAGAGACAGCGGACCGATCCTGTCCGCTATAGGTGTCACGGTGGCTCCATGGACACGGACGACTTCGACGGGAACCGGACGCTGGCCGATCCGGTGCTTGCACGTCCCCGCGAGCTGATCCACCTCCTGTCCGAGGTATGCCTCCTACGGAACCTCTCCCTGCACACGAAAGCCGCTACGAAAGCCGCTACAAAAGCCGCTATGAAACGGAGCAACCCGATGAGCCGCCATATCCAGGTCGCCTTCGACGCCCACGACCCTCGCGCGCTGTCGTCCTTCTGGCGCGACGCTCTGGGCTACGTCCACCCCGGTCCGCCCGGAGTCGACCTGCCCGAGGGCGCCGACCCGCTGGCCGCGTGGGACGACTTCCTCGCGCAGATCGGCGTACCGGAGGGGGAGCGCAACACGAGATCGGCCATCGAGGACCCGGAAGGGAACGGCCCACGGCTGTTCTTCCAGCAGGTGCCGGAGGACAAGGTCGCCAAGAACCGCGTCCACCTCGACGTCCGCGCGGCTCCCGGACTGCAGGGAGAGGAGCGGATGGCGGCGCTGGAGGCCGAGTGCGAGCGGCTCGTCGCCAGGGGAGCCTCGCGGGTACGCCGCCACGAGCCCGAGCCTCCGATGAGCGCCGGCTTCATCGTGATGACCGACCCCGAAGGCAACGAGTTCTGTCTGGACTGACGCGGCTCGGCCGTCGCCGCGGCTGCCCCAGCCGGTCTGCCGGAAGCCGGACGGGGGCGGCCGTACGGCGCCTCGGGCGGCTACGGCACCATCAGAGGATGGTGAATCATCCTGATCCAGCTGCTCTGTATCCCGATGTGGCGAGGCGAGGCAGCCTCGCCGTGGCGCTCCAAGCCATGGCGGAGGAAGGCGGGTTCGCCCTCTCCGCGACGGCCTCGACATCCAGCCCGCTGGACCATGCCGGCGTCGAGAGCAGGCTGCCGCACCGCAACGCCCTATGGGTCAGCTCGTGGCAGAGCAAGCGGCTGTGGTCGATCCGCGGTGCCGAGGCGTTCCAGGGCATGGCTCTCGTCGAAGGCGACACCGACGACCTGGCGCAGGTCGCCAGGGCCGCGCAGGCGTGGCAGGAAGGGGCCGCACTGAGCGACATCCGCAAGGCCGCCCCGTTCGTGCACTTGACCGGCCGCTCCGAGGTGCCCCACTGCGATCCGGCGCACCTGACCGAGTCCGAGTGGCAGCACCTGCGCACGGAGGCAGGCGAGCAGAACAGCCCCGCTCATCACGCGCTCGTCGAGGCGGCCTATGCCGAGCCGGCGCTGCGGGGTCTCTACCCGTTCACCAGCCACTGGGCGCTGCGCTTCTCGACCACCACGCGTCCCCAGTTGACCATTGCCGGGCCGTGCGTGATCGCGGGTTACGACAAGCAGGGGTACATGGTCAGCGAAGGCTTCGCAGGCGAGGGCGTCCTCGCCCGGGCCGCCACGGCACAGGAGGCGGTGGCGGCCGCGGTACGCCATCTGCCTCGTGGCCTCGGCCCTGTCACGTTCGGAGCGTTCCCCGACGAGGATCAGCGCTGACCGGAGTTCATCGGCTCCGTGGCCGACGGCAGCGTCGAAGCGGCCATGAGCGCCGCCCAGGAATTCGCCGGCGACCGGGTCGTCGAGGCGGCGGGCGGCCGTCGGCGGCCAGGCACTGCGGCTCGGCCTCATCGATCAGGTCGTCGTCTGCCTCGTGCCCGTGGTGTTCGGCTCGGGCCGCCGGCTCTTCGCGCCGGGCCCGCTGGACCAGCCGATCCTGCTCGGCGACCCCTCGCAGGTCGTCCGCGGAGACCGCGTGACGCACCTCGTCTACGACGTGCCGGAGCTGACTCCCCGGAGCCCGGAGCCCGGAGCCCAGACCGCGGACCGGCGTCAGCGGGATCCGTCGGGCCCCTGAGCCCTGAGCCGGTGCGCCGGCCGCCCCCTTCGTGGTCGGCGCGGATGTGCTGAGTGGCGTCCCCGGAGCGCCTCCCACGCTTCTGGGGACGCCACATTCTGTGGCCGGTGCCGGACGGCGGCCGGCAGACCGCCGACGGCCGCCGCCGGGTCAGACGGCGGCCCCGATCCGCACCTCTTCCGACAGCCGCTGCGACCACTGGCCCTTGGCCCTGTCGAGCGCCACCTCGGCGAGGCGCAGCAGCTGGATGTCGGAGGTGCCCGCGGGGGCGAACATATGCAGCGCGTCCCGCAGATAGCGCTCGATGGGGCAGTCGGTGAAGAGTCCGGCCGCGGCGTGGATCTCCATGGCGTTGCGCGCGGAGTCGATCGCCGACTCGACGTTGACCAGCTTGGCGTTCATCAGCTCCGCGTCGCACGGCAGGCCCTGGTCGAGCAGATGGACCGCGTGGTACGCGGAGAGCCTGGCCGTCATGAGCCGGGACTGGAGCTGGCCCAGCTTCAGCTTGATGGAGGGCAGTTCGTGCAGCGGCTTGCCGTACCGCCTGCGCTCCTCGCAGAACTTCGTCGTCTCCTCCAGGATCGCCCGGTGGATTCCGAGCGACACGGCGGTGAGGTTGGCGCGTCCGTACAGGACGCTGGAGGAGTACGCGACCGCCAGGCCGTCCCCCTCGTCGCCCAGCCGGTTCGACGCGGGGACGCGGCAGTCGTCGAAGTACAGCTCGCCGAAGCTGAAGCCGTGCAGGCCCATGGTCGGCTTCTGCTCGCCGACCCCGAAGCCCTCGCGGTCCGACTCCACCAGGAACGCCGTGAGCCCCCCGGGGCCGGGTCCCGTCCTGACGACCACGCCGTGGAGATCACCGACATGGCTGTTGCCGACGTACACCTTGCGGCCGTTGAGGACATAGTCGTCGCCGTCCCGTACCGCGGTGGCGCTCATGCCCAGCACATGGCCGCCCGACTCGGGCTCGGTGACGGCGATCGTCGGCAGGCAGCCGCCCGCCGCTATGGAGGGCAGCCAGGTCTTCTTCTGGTCGTCGCTGCCGAAGTGGACGATCTTGGCGACGCCGAGCTGGGAGGCCTGGACCATCGCGCCCATCGCCCCGCTGACGCGGGACAGCTCCTCGATGATGATGGTCTTGGCGAGGTGGCCGAGGCCCATCCCCCCGTACTCCTTGCTGACAGTGGCCCCCAGCCAGCCCTGCCGGGCTATCAGTCGCGAGAGATCGCGGTGGACCGCGCGCCCCGCCTCCATGGCGGGAATGTGTGGGCGGACCTCGCGCTCGGCGAAGTCGCGGACGTGGTCCCGTAGTTGATGATGCAGTCGACCGGCGAAGTAACCGTCCATCGCGAGCCTTCCTCTGCGAAACGCCTGCTCGCGCGGTTGTTCGAGCAGGTGGTGCATCTGCAGTGGTGCCGTCCGGAGCGGGCTGACCACATCATGGTGTTGATCGTCTCTGGGTGGTACAAGATCGACGCCGACTTTGGCCAGAACGCAGACCGTGACGTGTGATTGAGAGTGTGCTCCATGTGGTGCAGACCCGTCCGGTCCTGCCGTACGGCATTCCCTTCGTGCTTCTTTCTGCCACATGCCATCGGCAAAGGTTTCGTGGGCATACGGCGCTGAAGGACAGGGTCTCGCCTCAGTTGTGCGCGTCCATGACATTCGGAAACCCGGGAAGAACCGATACAGCACCGACCCTGACCGAAATATGCGCGCCTCTGTCGGGGCGATGGGGAGGGGATCGGCGCACGGAGGCGTCCTCCGGCGCTCGATGCGTATCAGGGGGTCAGGGGCGCGTGCTCCCGCGCGCACCGCGACGCGCACCCGACGCCGCGCACGCTCCCCGGGACCGCGGGATCGCGGGGCCGCGGGGCCGCGGTGGCCATGGGCACGCCGGTGCCGGTCGAGGGGGCCTCGCCGACGCCGTGCCCTCGTCGACCTCTACCGTCCGCGCCGCGTACGGCGAGTCGGCGGACTGTCCTCGGCCAGGCGTGTCGCGTTGACGGACCGTCTGAGGACAGAGGCGCTCATCGGGGCATGAGGCGCCGACTGTGGGGGAGGGTCACTCCCAGTGCCCGTTCGCCTACCTCGGGGAGGACCTGTGCCCGCGTACCGTCCAGGACTGACGCATGCCCACGACGGAGAGCAGATCGCCACGTACACGTGGCTGCCGAAGAGCGGACGGCCGCGCGCGCTGGTGCAGATCGCGCACGGCGCGGCCGAACACGCCCTGCGCTACGACCGGTTCGCCTGCCATCTGGTCGACCGCGGCTACGGCGTCCTCGCCACCGACCACCGCGGCCACGGCGCGACCGCGTCCGCCACCGGCGGCTACGGCGTCACCGGCGAGGACAGCTGGCGCGCGATCGTTCGGGACCTCAAGGCGGCGGGCGACCAGGCGAGGGCCCTGCACCCGGGCGTCCCGCTGGTGCTGCTCGGACACAGCCTCGGCTCGATGCTCGCCCGCGACTACGCGCAGGAGCACGCCGACGGACTCGCCGGTCTGATCCTCACCGGCACCTTCCGCACCCTGCCCGGCGCGGAGATCGACAGCTCGATCGCCGCCCTCGAACGGGAGGTCGCCGAGCGCGGCCGGGAGGCCCTGTCCTCCTACGTCCCCGCTCTCTTCGCCTCCTTCAACGACGCCTATCCGCACCGCACCGGCTTCGAATGGCTCTCGCGCGACGAGGCGGAGGTCGACGCCTATGTCGCCGACGAGCGCTGCGGCTTCCCCTTCGGCGCGGGCCTCGCCCTGGACTGGGTCCGGGCGGTGCGCAAGGTCAACGACCCGCGCAACCTCGCCCGGATCCCGGCGGACCTGCCCGTCCATGTCGCGGTCGGCACGGACGACCCCTGCAACCAGCGCATGACGCTGGTGTACGAGCTCCTGGAGGACCTTCGGTACGTGGGGATCGAGGACCTCAGCTGGAAGGGGTACCAGGGCGCGCGCCACGAGATCCTGAACGAGACCAATCGCGACGAGGTGTTCGAGGATCTGACCGACTGGCTCGACAAACACCTCTGAGCGGCGGCGGGGACGCGCCGGGGGGCGATTGTCAGTGGTGCGTCGTACGGTCGTCGCATGGCCACCGCTGACGATGTACGCAGGCTCGCGCTCTCGCTGCCCGGCGCGATGGAGAAGCTCGCCTGGGGGATGCCCACCTTCCGGCTGGAGCGCGGGAAGATCTTCGCCTCGCTGGACGACGACGACCAGGCGATGGGCGTGAAGTGCCCGCAGGAGGACCGGGCGGAGCTGATCGCGACTGAGCCGGAGAAGTTCTTCATACGGCCGGGCCACGACGACAACTACGCCTGGATGAGGGTGCGGCTGGCCGCGGTGGAGGACGAGCAGGAGCTGTACGCCATCCTGCTCGACTCCTGGCGCCAGGCGGCGCCCCGCAAGCTGCTCGACGCGCACCCGGAGCTGAGCGAGCCGCCGACGGCGTGAGGGCGGAGACGGCCCATGTGCGGGGTCGGGGGCCCGGAGGCCCAGGTGCGGTCGGGGGTCCCGGCGGGATCGGCGGCGACGGGGGTCCCGGCGGGATCACGAGGGTCGGGGCTCCCGGGTTGCTCAAGGGCGCAGAAAGCCCGTGATCCGCTCGCGCAGGCTCCGCGGGTCCAGCCCGTGCGCGGCGAGGTGCTCGTCGAGCCGTCCGTAACGATGCAGCTCCCGCCTGGCCACGCCGAGGCCGAGCACCCGGTGCGGGACGTCCGCCAGCGCGTCGTTCGCGGCGGCGGTCGAGGTGCCGGCGAGGTAGGGCTCGACGAGGACGACGTCGGCGCGTGCCCCGGCCGCCCGGCGCACGGTCTCGGCGTCGAAGGGGCGCACGGTCGTGGCGTAGAGCACGGTGACGTCGAGGCCCTCGGTCGCCGCGAGGACGTTGTCGAGCATCGGCCCGACGGCGACCACGACCCCGCCGCGCCCCTCTCGTACGGACGAGAAGCGCGTGCCGTCGACCGTGTGCGCCCGCGCGTTGGACTGGAGCGACAGCCGCAGATACACCCGGTCGTCCCCGGCGGCGGCCTGTCGCAGCAGGGCCTCTGCCTCGTCCGGGTGCCCCGGCGCCTGGACGGTCCAGCCGTCGAGGGTGTCCATGAGCGCCACATCGCCGGGGGACATATGGGTGAAGCCGCCCGCGGGCCAGTCGTACGACGCCCCGGCGCTGACCAGCACCCCGGCCGTGCCCTGGTGGCCGAAGTCCAGCTTCAGCTGCTCGAAGGGCCGCTCGACGAGGAAGCTGGCGAACGTGTGCATGATCGGCCGCATCCCGGTGAGGGCGATCCCGCCGCCCGCGCCGATCAGCAGCTGCTCCCGGATCCCGACGTTGATCACCCGGTCCGGATGCGCTCGCTGCGCGCGGCCGAAGCCGTCCTTGCTGATCTCCGCGAGGACGAGGGCGAGGCGGGGGTCCTCCTCCAGCAGCCGGGTGGTGGTCGAGACGAACCGGTCGCGCATGGTGTCCATGATCGGATTCCTGTTCTGGTCGCTGTGGTGGCGGGGCGGGACGGGCTCAGACGGTCTTGGGCTCGACGCGGGCGACGACGGCTCGGGGCTGCCCGGGGTGCGGTGCGGTGAAGGCGGCGTGGAGGGCGTCGTGGTCCCGGCCGTCCACGGTCTGCGCGGACCAGCCGGCGGCCTCGAAACGGGAGGCGATGCCGCCGGGCCAGCCGTAGGTCGCCGACGAGTTGTCGATCACCAGCGTGTGGAGCCGCTCCAGACCGGCGGGACCGGCGTAGGCGATGGCCTCGTGGTTGCTGCCCTCGTCCAGCTCGGCGTCGCCGATCAGGACCCAGACGGCCGGGTCGGTCAGACCCTGGGCCCGCAGCCCGAGCGCGGTCCCGACGGCCAGCGGCAGACCGTGCCCGAGCGATCCGCTGCCGATCTCGGCGCCAGGCACGAGCAGGCGGTCGGGGTGGTGGCCGAGGGGGGAGTCGTACGAGCCGAACCCGGGCAGCCACTCCTCGGGGAAGAAGCCCTTGGCGGCGAGGACCGCGTAGTACGCCATGGGCCCGTGCCCCTTGGACAGCAGGAACCGGTCGCGGTCGGGGTCGTCGACGGACTCGGGCGACACGCGCAGCACGCGGTCGTACAGCACCCAGAGCGCGTCGAGCGTGGAGGTGGCGGCGGGGCCGTGCTTCTCGTCGCCGGTCATGAGGGCCATAAGGCGGTTGAGCCGCTGAAGGCCCTGGACCCCTCGTCCGCCGCGAGCGTCGCGGACGTCCTGGGCGGAGGTGAGCGCTGTGTTCGTCATGACGCCCACCGTGCAACCTCAAGTTTGATTGAGGTCAAGTCGTCCGGGCGGGGTGCCGAAGGGAAAGGGGTTCGTGACCACCGGTGGAAGTGCGGTATTGTTCTCATGCGCGTTCGGCCGGGGGAAACCCCAGGTCAGACGGGCATCGGGACGTGGCGCAGCTTGGTAGCGCACTTGACTGGGGGTCAAGGGGTCGCAGGTTCAAATCCTGTCGTCCCGACTTTTCGGAGTCGCAGATCAGAGGTCGTGTGGGAGAGATCCCGCACGGCCTCTTGATCGTTTCTGGGGGTCCGGCGCGTCCGTGCCCACCCCATCGGACACGAGTCCGAGGCGTCCGGCACCGCGAGCCCGGCGCCGCCCGTCCGGGTGTCATGAGCCTGGGCGCTGCCCGCGAGCCCGCCGCCGCGCCGCGTCCTGTGCGCCGCAGTCGCAGGCCTTCGCGGGCTGACAGGTGCCCTTCACGGCAGGCGGGAGCTCGGGCACGATGGCCGTACTGACATTCGTCCGTCGTGTGTGCGCATCGTGCAGGAACCATCCCGCTGATCCCTTGACTCCGCTGATCCCTCGATCACTTCCGGTCTGGAGGCGCCGCGTGGCGAATAAAGATCACGCCAGGCTCGACGAGCTGCAACGCGATCCCTATCCGCTCTACGCGCGAGCGCGCCAGGCCGAGGGGCTGACCTTCGTGCCCGAGCTCGACGCCTGGCTCGTCGCCCGGGACGCGGACGTACGGGAAGTGCTGCGCAGGCCCGAGGAGTTCTCCTCGGTGCGTGCGCTGCTGCCCGACGTCATGCCCTCGCCCGCCGCCCTAGAGGTGCTGGCCAAGGGGTACGGCAAGCGGCCCACCGTCGTCTCCACCGACGGCGCCGCCCACCAGCGCCACCGGGCCCCGCTCAACCGCGGCCTGTCCGCCGGGCGGATCGCCGCCCTGGTGCCGTACGCCGCCGAACGGGCCACGGTCCTCGTCGACGGCTTCGCCGGGGGCGGCGCCGTCGAGCTGATGAGCGCCTACGCGCGACAGCTGCCCGGCCAAGTGATCGGCCGGCTCCTCGGCTTCGACCCGGCCGACGTGCCCGCCGCCGTGCACGGCGGACACCGTGCCGAGCAGCTGCTGTTCCGGCCGATGAGCACTGAGGATCAGGTCGCCGCGGCCCATGACGTCGTGGCGCTCCAGCAGATGCTCGACGCCTATATACGGGACCGGCGCGAGCACCCTCGCGACGACCTGTGCTCCCTCATGGTCGCCGCGCTCGCGCCGGGCGGCGGCGAGCTCACCCTCGACCAGCGCCACGAGCTGGTGTCGAACCTCCAGAACTTCCTGATCGCGGGGCATCTGACCACCACCGCGCTCATCGGCTCCACGCTGTTCCATCTGCTGCGCGACCGCAGGCAGTGGGAGCTGTTATGCGGACAGCCCGAGCTGATCCTCGCGGCCGTCGAGGAGGCGGCCCGGTACGACAGCGCCGTCCAGGGGTTCAGGCGGACCACCACCCGGCCGGTGACGATCGCCGGCACTGAACTGCCCCCGGGATCCACCGTGTTCGTGGCGTACGGATCGGCCAACCGCGACGAGCGGCGCTATGACCGGCCCGACGTCTTCGACATCACCCGGCGGCTCTCCCGTCAGCACGTGGCGTTCGGCCATGGGGCGCACGGCTGCCCCGGATCGCAGCTCGCCCGCGAGCAGCTCCGGCTGACGCTGGGACTGTTCGCCCGCAGGCTGCCGGGGCTGCGGATCGACGAGGACCAGCCGCCGGTCGTGATGCGGCCCACCATGATCCACCGTTCGCCCGAGGCGCTCCACCTCGCCTGGTGAGCCCGCTCGGGTCCCGCTCCTCGGGAGCGCTCCGGCGCGCTCAGCCGCGTCGCAGCAGATACGTGTCCATGATCCAGCCCTTCCGGGCGCGCGCCTCGGCCCGCAGCGTCTCGATCCGCTCCGAGACCTCCGACAGTCGCCCCGACACCAGGATCTCGTCCTCGGTGCCCACATAGGCGCCCCAGTAGATATAGAGGTCCTGGTCGAGGTGGCGGGTGAAGGCCTGCCGGGCGTCGAGCATCACGACCACGTCGTCGACGTCACCGGGCCATCCCTCGGCCAGGCGTCGGCCGGTGGTGATCTGCACCGGCCGGGCGACCCGGTTGAGGCTGGTGCGGTGCTTGGCGAGCAGAGCGGAGATGCTGCTGACCCCGGGGACCACCTCGTGCTCGAAGGCGACCGTGCCCCGGTCGAGGATCTCCTCGAGGGCGGCGAGGGTGGAGTCGTACAGCGACGGGTCGCCCCAGACCAGGAACGCTCCGCACTCGTCCTCGCCCAGGTCGTCCGCGATGAAGCGCTCGTAGAGGTCGGCGCGACGGCGGCGCCAGTCCTCCACGGCGGGGGAGTAGTCCGATGTTTCCCGGTCCCGCTCCGGATCGCGCGCCTCGACGAGACGGTAGGAGCGGCCGGTGACATGGGCGTCCAGGATGTCCCGGCGGAGCCGGGTCAGATCGGACTTCTCCTCGCCCTTGTCGAGGATGAAGAAGGCATCCGCCTTGTTCAGCGCCTTGACCGCCTGCAGGGTCAGATAGTCGGGGTCGCCCGCCCCGATGCCGATGACATAGATTTTTCGCACCCTGTGAGTCTGCCCCATCCGACGGATGGCGCGACCTACCAGGGCCGCGCCCGCGGCCCTATCCTCCGACCATGCGTGTCGCACTCTTCGTCACCTGCGTCAACGACGCGGTGTATCCGGCCACGGGCATCGCGACAGTCAGACTCCTGGAGCGGCTGGGGGTGGAGGTGGACTTCCCGGCCGCGCAGACCTGCTGCGGGCAGCCGCAGTTCAATACCGGATACCGGCGGGAGACCGAGCCGCTGGTCCGTCGCACCGCACGGGCCTTCGAGGGGTACGAGTACGTCGTGACCCCCTCGGGATCCTGCGCGGCCATGGTGCGCGAGCACTACCCGAGGTTCGGGGAGAGGTCGCTGCCGTCCCGTACGCACGAGCTCACCGAGTTCCTGGTCGACGTCCTCGGCGTCACCGACGTCGGCGCGTACTTCCCGCACACCGTCACCTACCACCCCTCCTGTCACGGGTTGCGGATACTCCGACTGGGCGATCGGCCGCGGCGGCTCCTCGACGCCGTCAAAGGGCTCGAACTGCGCGAACTGCCCGGCGCCGAGGAGTGCTGCGGATTCGGCGGGACCTTCGCCGTCAAGAACGCCGACGTCTCCGCCGCCATGGGCTGGGACAAGGTGCGCCATGCCCGCTCCACCGGGGCCTCGGTGCTCTGCGGCGCCGACAACTCCTGTCTGATGCACATCGACGGCATCCTCCGCCGCCAGGACGAGCCGCTGCGCGCCCTGCACATCGCGGACATTCTCGCGAGCACCGAAGAGGAGCCCCTGCTGTGAGCGGTACGTACCTCGGCATGCCGTCCTTCCCGAAGGCCGCGAAGGACGCCGTCCACGACCAGACGCTGCGCGGGAACCTGCGGCACGCGACGCACACCATCCGCGACAAGCGCGCGAAGGCGGTCGCCGAGCTCGCCGACTGGGACCTCCTGCGGGAGGCCGGAAAGCAGATCAAGGACCGTACGCTCCGTCACCTCGACCGGTATCTGGAGCAGTTGGAGACGGCCGTCACCGCGGCCGGCGGCACGGTGCACTGGGCGGCCGACGCGGCCGAGGCCAACCGGATCGTCGCCGGTCTGGTGAAGGCGACCGGCGAGCGCGAGGTCGTCAAGGTCAAGTCGATGGCCACCCAGGAGATCGGCCTCAACGAAGCACTGGAGGCCGAGGGGATCTCCGCGTACGAGACCGACCTCGCCGAGCTCATCGTGCAGCTCGGCGACGACCGGCCCTCGCACATCCTGGTCCCCGCCATCCACCGCAACCGCGGCGAGATCCGGGACATCTTCCGTGACCAGATGGGCAGTTGGGGCCGGGCGGCCCCGGACGGGCTGGGCGACACCCCCGCCGAGCTCGCCGAGGCGGCGCGCCTGCACCTGCGCGAGAAGTTCCTGCGCGCCAAGGTCGGCGTCTCCGGGGCGAACTTCATGGTCGCCGAGACCGGCACCCTCGTCGTCGTCGAGTCCGAGGGCAACGGCCGGATGTGTCTGACCCTGCCCGAGACGCTGATCTCTGTCGTCGGCATCGAGAAGGTCGTGCCGAGCTGGCGGGACCTGGAGGTCTACCTCCAGACGCTGCCGCGGTCGTCGACCGCTGAGCGGATGAATCCGTACACCAGCATGTGGACCGGCACCCAGGACGACGACGGCCCCTCGGCCTTCCACCTCGTACTGCTCGACAACGGCCGCACCGCCGCGCTCGCCGACGAGGTGGGCCGCCAGGCGCTGCGCTGCATCCGCTGCTCCGCCTGCCTCAACGTCTGCCCGGTGTACGAGCGGGCCGGCGGGCACGCGTACGGCTCCGTCTACCCCGGCCCGATCGGGGCGATCCTCAGCCCCCAACTGCGCGGCACACAGAGCGAGATCGACGCCTCGCTGCCGTACGCGTCCTCGCTGTGCGGTGCGTGCTACGAGGTCTGCCCGGTCGCCATCGACATCCCCGAGGTCCTCGTCCATCTACGGGAGAAGGTCGCGGACCAGGGCGGCAGGGGCCATCGGCTGGAGAGGGCCGCGATCAAGGCGGCGGGGTGGGTGCTCGACCGTCCGGCCGCGCTGGCCGCGGCGGAGCGGGCCGCGGGCAGGACCCGCGCCCTGCACCCGTCGAGGCCGCCCGGCGCGCGGGCCTGGACCGACAGCCGTGAGCTGCCCGAGCTGCCCGCAGAGCCGTTCCGCGACTGGTGGAGGAAGAACCGCACATGAGCCCCGCCGAGTCCCCCGGCCGTGAACCCCAGGACTGTCGCTCCGACTCCCGCACCGACTCCCGTTCTGACTCCCGCGCCCGCGTTCTCGCCCGGATCCGCGCGGCGGTGGCCGACGCGCCCGCCGCCCCGGAGCCGGCCCGCGACTACCTCGACGCCCACGCCCCCGTCGATCCGGCAGCGCTCCTGGACCTGCTGCACGAGAACCTCGCCGACTACCGCGCCGTCGTCCACCGCACGGACGCCGGCGGGCTGCCGTCCCTGCTCGCACGGCTGCTCGCCGAGCGCGGCGCCACGACCGTTCTCGCGCCGGCGGGGCTGCCCGCGGCGTGGCTGGCGCAGACGGAGGCCCGGCGGGTCGAGGACCTGGCCGAGTCGACGGCGCGGGAACTGGACGCCGTCGACAGCGTGGTCACGGGCTGCGCCCTGGCCGTCGCGGAGACCGGCACGATCGTGCTCGACGGCGGCCCGGACCAGGGCCGCCGGCGCATCACGCTCGTGCCGGACCACCACATCTGCGTCGTACGAGCCCCCGAGCAGGTCGTCGCGTCCGTGCCCCAGGCGCTGCCCCGGCTCGATCCGACCCGCCCGCTGACCTGGATCTCCGGGCCCTCGGCCACCAGCGACATCGAACTCGACCGGGTCGAGGGCGTGCACGGGCCGCGCCGGCTCGAGGTGGTCCTGGTGGCACAGGGGCTCTAGCGGGGGCGGCGGTTCGCGTGGGCTCTAGCGGGACGGCGGTTCGCGTGGGCTCCGGCGGAGAAGCAGTCCTCGTGGAGGCAGTCCTAGCCGGTCCTAGCCGAGGTTCTGACGGAGGCGCAGCCGAGGCGCCTCCGCTGCCGCGTCCACGGGCTCCTCGACGCGGCTCGTCAACTCCCGCGCCCAGGCGGCCAGCCCGGTGACGTCGATGCCGTACGGGTCCTGGAACTCGGCGATCCTGTCCGCCCCGCGCAGCAGCAGCCGTGCGCCGCCCGTCGTATTGCCGCGGGCGGCGTGCGTGAGGCCGACGGCCAGCTGCGCGAGCCCGCGCCACAGCTCGCGCTCCTCCTCGGGGCCGGACTTCCAGGCGTCCTCGAAGACCTCGTGCGCATGGAAGGGCTTGCCGGCGTCGAGCAGCCGCTGGGCGTCGGCGAGGGTCTGCTCGGGGGTGCGGACCACGCCCTCGGGCTGGCGCTCCACGCCCGGCTCGCCGTAGGGGAGGGGGCGGCCCAGGCCGTCCCGAGGACGCGCGTTGCGCGCCCGGCCTTCGAGGTCGCGGTCTCTGCGTGCTCGGTCCACACCGTCCATTGTCCCCCGTGGGCAGCCCGCGGCCCCTGCCGGGGCCCCGCGGCTCAGCCCGTACGGCGCCTGTCGGCGGAGCCCAGCAGCACGCAGGCGCCGGCCGCGGCCAGCGAAGCCGCGGCCGTGAAGATCCAGCCGTGCTGGAACGCGGCCTCGGCGCCTTTCCCGGCGCGGCGCTCTCCACGCCGACGACGCCCATCACGGCGTCCTCTGCGCCGCGCCGCTCGGGTCGCCGAGCACCGCGACCACGGCGGCCACGCCCACCACGCCGCCGGTCGGGCGGGCCATGGTGACGACGCCGGAGCCGGCGCCGAAGTTCGCCGGGGGCAGACTGCCGACCGCCGCGCCGACCAGCGTGGGCAGCGTGAAGCAGACGCCGACGCCGGTCAGGACCATGCCCGGGAGCAGCCCCAGCGCGTAGTCGCGGTCCTGCGCGCTCAGCGCCGCGAGCCGCCAGCCCAGGCCGGCGGCTCCCATACAGCGGCTCCGTTCGGCTCGACGTACAGGGCGGTGCATGCATGGTTTGAAAATCCAACTAACCACTCGCCGCGATGCCGGGGGGAGTGAGTTGGATGTGGCAACCTAGGAGGCATGAAGGCACGTACCGAGGACGGCACGCTCGTCGCTCCGGCCATGGACGCGCGCGGCAGGCCCTGTTCGATCGCGCTGTCGCTGCAGGTCGTCGGCGAGAAGTGGTCGCTGCTGGCCGTCCGGGAGATCAGCTTCGGCAACCGCCGCTTCGGCGAGATCGCCCGCAACACCGGCGCTCCGCGCGATGTGCTCACCGTGCGGCTGCGCCATCTGGAGTCGGTCGGCGTGCTGACCCGCCGGCAGTACCAGGAGCACCCGCCGCGCTACGAGTACCACCTCACCGAGGCAGGCCAGGATCTCCAGGTCGTGCTGACCACGCTGCGCGCCTGGGGCGACCGCTGGCTCGTCGGCGAGCCGCCCGCGCGGTTCGCCCACTCCTGCGGCGAGGAACTGGAGATGGTGCACAGCTGCCGCGCCTGCGGCGAGGAGGTCGCCCCCGAGGACCTGCGGCTGGAGGTACGCGCGCCGGGCTGGGACCAGCGCGGCCCCGTGGACCCGAACGCCGACGCGCGATGAGCGGCTGAGGGCGCCCCGGAGCGCATGTCCGCAGGCAGGGCGTCCGGGAGGGCGCCTGGCCGGTCGTCCAAAAGCCCGCGCGGATTGGGGTAATGTTCTCCATGCGCGCCCACCCGGGAGACCGGCGGAACCGCGCACCGGGACGTGGCGCAGCTTGGTAGCGCACTTGACTGGGGGTCAAGGGGTCGCAGGTTCAAATCCTGTCGTCCCGACTGGGAGTTCGCTCCACAGTCGTACATCAGGGTCTTGTCTCACTCACGTGAGGCAAGACCCTTGATTGTTCTATGGGTCGTTGTGGCCGCACAGCTTGCCGGCGACTCACGCCAGCGGGACCTCGCCCCCGGCGAGTGTCCGGATCCTGATCAGCTCGACCACGGCGCCGTCTCTGCCGCCGAACCAGCCTCCACGACGAGAGGCCGATTTCCGTCATAGGCTGAAACTCGCATGTGACGGACGGGAGGCCGAGGTGGCTGAGGTGGCCGAGACGACGGTGGCCGAGGTGATGGCCGAGCTGGCCCAGCTCGAGGACCCGAAGGCACGCGCGGTGAACGAGAAGCACGGTGACGATCACGGTGTGAACCTCGGCAAGCTGCGCGCGTTCGCGAAGCGGCTGAAGACGCAGCAGGACCTCGCGCGCCAGCTCTGGGCGACGGGCGACACCGCTGCGAGACTGCTGGCGCTCCTGATCTGCCGGCCCAAGGCATTCGAGAGCGACGAGCTGGACGCCATGGTGCGCGAGGCGCGCACGCCCAAGGTGCACGACTGGCTTGTGAACTATGTGGTGAAGAAGAGCCCGCACGCCGAAGAGCTGCGCCTGGCCTGGTCCGCCGATCCGGATCCGGTGGTCGCGAGCGCCGGCTGGGCGCTGACCGCCGAACGTATCGCGAAGAAGCCCGAGGGCCTCGACCTCGCAGGGCTGCTCGACGTCATCGAGACAGAGATGAAGGACGCCCCGGATCGCCTGCAGTGGGCGATGAACCACTGCCTGGCCCAGATCGGGATCGAGCACGCCGAGCACCGCGCCCGTGCACTCGAGATCGGCGAGCGCCTGGAGGTGCTCAAGGACTACCCGACCTCCCCGGGCTGCACCTCCCCGTACGCGCCCGTCTGGATCACCGAGATGGTGCGCCGACAGGACGACACGACGGTGGCTTGATCGGCGGGAGCTCGTTCCCTCGGGGGACGGGGACGGCCGCCTCCACACCGCCTGGGTCAGCCGGCTGCGGTGAGCTCGCCGCTGAGGGACTGGTGCAGGCGGGCGCTGGGCCCGTTCAGACCCGTGATCTCGACGCTCTTGCCGCGCTGCGCGTACCGGTGCTCGATCGCATCGAGTGCCGCCACCGAGGAGGCGTCCCAGATATGCGCGGCGGACAGGTCGATGACGACCTTGTCGGGGTCGCCGGCGTAGTCGAAGCGGCCGACGAGCTCGTTGGACGAGGCGAAGAACAGCTCGCCGGTGACGGCGTAGACGACCTGGCTGCCGTCGGGGTCGGTGGCCGCGGTGACGTCGGCGTGCCGGGCCACGCGCTTGGCGAAGACGACCGTCGCCGTGACGACCCCCGCCACGACGCCGACGGCGAGGTTGTGGGTGGCGACCACGCACACCACGGTCACCGCCATCACGGTGATCTCGCCCGCCGGCATCCGTTTGAGCGTCGCGGGCGCGACCGAGTGCCAGTCGAAGGTCGCGATGCAGACCATGATCATGACGGCGACCAGAGCGGCCATCGGAATGTCGGAGACGACCGGCCCGAAGACGATGCACAACACCATCAGGAACACGCCCGCAAGGAACGTGGAGAGCCGGGTCCGGGCGCCGGAGACCTTCACGTTGACCATGGTCTGGCCGATCATCGCGCAGCCGCCCATCCCGCCGAAGAAGCCGGTGACGATGTTCGAGACGCCCTGCCCGATCGACTCCCGGGTCTTCGACGAGCGGGTGTCGGTGATCTCGTCGACCAGCTTCGCCGTCATCAGGGACTCCATCAGCCCGACGAGCGCCATGGCGAAGGCGTACGGGGCGACGGTGGCGAGGGTGTCGAGCGTGAACGGCACGTCGGGCAGCCCGGGAACGGGCAGCGAGGACGGCAGCGCACCCTTGTCGCCGACTGTCGGCACGGCGATGCCCGCGGCGACGGTGATCACCGTGAGGATCACGATCGAGACCAGCGGCGCCGGCACCGCGGCGGTGATCCTCGGGAACAGCACCAGCAGCGCCAGGCCGGCCGCGAACAGCGGATAGACGGCCCACGGCACGTTCCGCAGCTCCGACGTCTGGGCGACGAAGACCAGGATCGCGAGCGAGTTGACGAAGCCGACCATCACCGAGCGCGGGACGAAGCGCAGCAACTTCGCTACTCCCAGTGCGCCGAGGGCGATCTGGAAGGCCCCGGCGAGGATGACCGCGGCGACGAGGTACCCGAACCCGTGCTCCCGGTTGAGCGGGGCGATGACCAGGGCTACCGCACCGGTGGCGGCGGAGATCATCGCGGGCCGCCCGCCGACGACGGCGATGGTCACCGCCATCGTGAAGGAGGCGAACAGGCCGATCGCCGGGTCCACCCCGGCGATGATCGAGAACGAGATCGCCTCCGGGATCAGCGCCAGCGCGACCACCAGCCCGGCCAGCACCTCGGTGCGCAGCACCTTCGGCGACAGCCAGGACGGGCGGAAGCCGCGCAGCCGTGCGGGGAGGGACGCGGCGGAGTGAGGCAAGGGGAGCGGACCTGTCAGACGGGCACACCGCCAGTCTGCAGGCGGGTGTACGGGGGATGGGGCGACCGTCCAAGGTACCGCCCGGTCCTCTGCTGCCCGTCACATCGGGCAGGGGCGGGGGCAGGGGCGGGGGTGGGACCCGGCGCCTTCCGCGGGTGGCCGGAGCGGTGATCGATGCCGCGCTGACGGCCCCGGCTCCGGCTACGGCCCGGCGGCCCCGGCCTGGGCGGCGCGCTGCTCGCTCGTCGCCGCCTCGGCGTCGCTCGCCCGGCCTTCGGCGCGCCGGCCCTCGACATGGCAGCCTCGGACCTTGCCGCTGTCGCCGTCCATCCCGCCCCGACGCCCGCCCGCCCGTCCCTCCACGGGCTGCCCTCGGCCAAAGCGGAGTCGATGAGACGTATTTGGCGAACCCCTGATCGGTGAACCCGCGCGCTCCGTTAACATGTTCGAGCTAACAATGATCACATTGAAATATCATAAATCGGGCGAAAAGTGATATCTACGGTACGGCGATTTCTCTCGCGAATAGGCGGCGGCAGGTTCGCTGCGTGGCGTCGACCACGGGTCGTGCTGTGGGCCGCGTTGAGCGTGATCGCGCTCGGATTCCTCATCGCCCTGGAAATCGCCGCGCGCCGGTACGGCGTGCCGGGTCCGATCACCACCCAGACGCGAGAGGTGATCTTCGCCCCCCAGTCGGGGACGGTGCTGTACGCCAGCATGACGCTGATGCTGGTGGTGCTCCCCTGGCGACAGCGGTTCATCGCGTTCGGCGCCGCGGCCGCCATCGACCTCGTCTTCTGGGCCGTGCGGTGGGCGGTCGACGCCGAGATGATGTACGGCAACGGCGCGTTGCTGGTGACCCTGGCCTGTGGCGTCATCGCCCTCACGCGCCGCACCGGCCCCGAGCGGGTCCTGCTGCTGAAGGGCGTCGGACTGGCCCTGCTGCTCGTGGCCGGCCGCAAGACCGGCTACACCTGGCTGTTGATCACGTCGCAGACCCGCCCGACGGTGCTCGACCAGTACGTGGCGACCGCCGATCACGCGCTGGGCAACCCGTCCTGGGTGGTCGGCCGGATCGTCGAGGCCACCGGGTCGGTCGGACACCACGTCCTCGACTGGGTCTACGTTCAGCTCGCGGTGGCCGCCGTCGTCGTCACGCTGTACCAGCTGCGCAATGTGGCGGTCGAGCGCCGCTTCCCGAGCCACCATCTGGTGCGCACGTTTCTGGTCATCGGCCTCCTCGGGCCGGCCTTCTACATGCTCTACCCGGTCGTCGGGCCGATCTTCGCCTACGGCGCCGACGGCGGGCAGTGGGCGGTGGCCAACCTGTGGCCGGACACGCCGACGCCGGTCGACACCCCGCGCTCGATGCCCTTCGACGACTTCACCCCGCGCAACTGCATGCCCAGCCTGCACACCGCGTGGGCTACCGCGATCTTCATCCACTCCCGCGGGGGCCCGCGGCTGCTGCGGCTCGGCGCCACGTTCTGGCTGATCGCCACGCTCGGGGCGACGCTGGGCTTCGGCTACCACTACGGCGCGGACATCATCGCCGGTGTCGTGTTCACGCTCACGATCGAGGCGGCGCTGCGCTCGCAGGCCCGCGGCTGGGACCGGTCGGGAATCCAGCTGGCCGCCTACGGCGCCGTGGTCTTCGTCGCGTTCTTGACGTCGTATCGCTATCTGTCGCTGGAGCTGGCCGCATATCCGTGGCTGTTCGGGCCACTGCTCGTTCTGGCGATGTGCTCGGTGATCTACGGCTACGTACGGGTCACCAGGCTGTGGGAACGGCAGGACGCCGCGTCGGTGCAGCTGCCGGAGCAGCGCCGCGAGCCGCAGCCCGAGCTGGTCTGAGTCCTGTCGCAGACGTGCGGGGCGCCGTCGCGTGCCCGGCTGCGCGGTCGGCTGTAGATGCGCGGAGAGCCCCGGCCGGTGATCACTTGAAGCCAAGTCGTCACCGGCCGGGGCTTCGGCGTCTCGCGGTGTGCCGCGCCGGCCCCACGGACCCGCGGCTGACGCGGCGAGGCCGCCCGGGAGCCCCCGCCCTCGTGCGCCTCGTCCGCCCTCGTGCGGCCCGCCCACCGCGCCGCGCGCCTCGCGCGACGCCTCGCGGCTCTAGCCGTCGGACACTGCGTCCGCGTCCTCGCCCGGCTTGACCGCGCTCGGCTTGACCGCGTGGAGCACCCGCATGCCCCGGGGGCCTGGGGCGGCGTGGCGGATGTCCAGGCCGGCGTGCCGGGTCTCGTCGGTCAGCCAGTCCGCGGCCAGCCGCAGCTTGGGGTAGCTGCCGACCCGGGCGTGCCATTGACCCGCCGAGAGAGTGTGGACCAGGTCGTGGACCATGACGGTGTCGTCGTCGACGTACTCCAGGAAACAGGTCAGCAGCCGGTCCTCGGTCGTGCGCACGGGAAGGAAGCGATCGGTGCCGCGAAGCTCCCCGGTGAGGTCGCGGTAGGTCGCCACGAAGTGCCCGCCGGGGCGCAGCGCGCGCTCGACGCCGCGCAGCAGGGCGGAGACGTCCGCCTTGCCGGGCAGGTGGGTCAGGGTGTCGCCCATGCACACGATCGCGGACGCGGAGGCGGGTGGGGCCACGCGGGGGAGGGCGTCGCGGATGTCCGCGTGCACGGGGTGCACGGCGTCCGTGGCGCCGGCTTTCGCGGCGTGCTCGGCGAGTTCGTCGAGCAGGGTCTGGCTGGTGTCCACGGCGGTCACGGAGGAGTAGCCCAGGCTCACCAGGGCAAGGGTCTGCGGGCCCGGCCCCGACCCGAGGTCGAGGGCGACGTCCCCGTCGGCCTCCGCTCGTACTCCGAGGCGGTCGAGGAGTTCGGCCTGCTCCCGGGCGGATGCGTGGATGTCGCTGCCCAGCATCCAGGTGTAGTGCTCGGCGAGCAGCCGGTCGTAGTGCTCAGGGGCGGTGGTCATGAGTGCAGTGTCCTCTGGTCGGTATCGTCGAGTACGGCTTCGGCGCCTCGCACGGCGGCGAGCGCGCGGCTCGGGCGGTGTGCTCGGCGGGGGAGTCCCCCGGTGCGACGGCCTGTCTCGCCCCGCGTGTCGAGGCTCTCGGCGCCGCGCCGCGGCGCGCCTCGCCTGCCCTGCCCGCTCGTCAAGTCCCCGCCCGCGTAACCGACTCCCTCGGCGGTCCCGCGTAAGGCCGGGCCGGCTCCGCACGCTCCGGCAGGCATCGGCTCCGTCATGGCCTCCTCCTTCCTTGTGGCCTCGTGTCCCTCGTGCCCTCGTGCAGCGCCTCGGCGTCGCGCTGTTCCACTCCATAGACCGGATGCGACCGAGGAATGTGACACCCGATGCGGAAGTCGCGCCGACTTCGTCGCCCGTGCGGCTCACGGACACCGCCGTCCGGCGCCGCGCGGGCCACGCCGTGACCGGTCGGCCGTCCGGCCGCTCACGACGACGGCGCCCACTCCAGAGGCCGCGCACGGCGACCGGCTGCGCCGCCGGTGAGCGGTCGTAGCGGAAATCATCCGATACGGCCTTTTCGGCTCTGTGGGGCGCGGCGGGCCATCGTCGAGGAAATCGCCTATGTCCGCCTCCGCGGGCACAACTCCGTTATCCCTCCATCTATGCCGCCCTGGACGTCTCTCTCCGGGCGGTCGCGCCTATTTACCCGGAACAGCGGGCGAATGCGACATCCCGCAATGCGCCCGTAACGCCCTTGCCTCCGGGCCTCGAAATTGTGCGGGCCTTCAGTGAATCTGCACACCGAATGCCCAGCCGTCACACCGTCTCCCAGCAGTGATGTCCCCGCTGACCAGCGCCGTCGTCCGTCTGTGCGGGAATGTCGCGTTCGCTGCCGAGGCGGCGGCGGGTCTCGGGAACCTAGTCGGGCGATCTCGTGAAGAAGATGGCACCAATCCGAGGACGGATGTCCACGCCGCAGTAATTCCGGGACCGAATAAGGCCTCCTCAGCCCCCCGAGGATTGGCCGCCCAACGCGCTTACGTGCTTTGATCCTTCGCACCGCGGGAGCGGAACGAAAGGTTCCCGATCTCGGGCTGCCCGTCGAACGCTCCGACATCCGTCGCGGCGGTCGCCGCCGCCTGCCCCCGCAGGCCGGTCCGCGGCTTTTACGAAATATCCATGCGAAGGGAAGCTCATCATGAACTTCATCCCCCAGGTTGAGACCCAGGAACTGTCCGACAGCGACCTGGACAACGTGTCCGGCGGTCTCCTCGGCGGCCTGGTCGGCAACGCCACCGCCACCGTCGACTCCCTCGCCCCGGTCTCGGGCACCCTGGGCTCCGTCGTCGGCACCGTCGAGGGCGTCTCCGGCCTCAACACCGGTGCGGTCACGGGTCTCGCCACCACCACGGTCGCCGGCGTCTGAGTCGGTCATGTGCCGGTGAGCGGCACATGCCTTGAGCGGTGACTACGGCTCGTCGACTCCCCCTCCTTGTCGACAGCCGGCCGACTGCCCCGGAGCCCTCGCGGTTCCGGGGCAGCAGGCCTGTGTCACCCGCGCGCTCCCCGAGAGCCGCGCCGATCCCCCCAGTCTCCTTGCAGTTGAGGGAAGAGTGTCGTGCAGTTCCGTCAACAGGCCCTTTCCAAGCTGCAGTCCCCCGAAGAGATCGATCTGCCGGTCCGCTACGCCCGGCCCCAGGGCTGGCTCGTCCTGACCGTCACGGTCGCCGTCATGGCCGCCGCGGCCGTCTGGTCGGTGACCGGCACCGTCTCCTCCACCCTCGGAGCGCCCGGAATCCTCACCCACGCCCAGGGCAGCTACGTCCTCCAGAGCCCCGTCTCGGGCCAGGTCACCGAGGTGCTCGCCGAGGAGGGCGAGCGCGTCGAGGCCGACACGCCTCTGCTGAAGGTCCGTACCGCCCAGGGCAGCGCCGTCGTCCGCACCATCGCCGCCGGCCGGCTCACCGCCCTCGTCGCCTCGATCGGCTCGGTGGTCACCACCGGCGCCGACGTCGCCGCCGTCGAGCGCGCCGAGCGGGCCGACGACCCCCTGATGGCCGTTCTCTACGTCCCGGCGGACAGCGGGTCGACCGTGCCCGTGGGCGCCTCGGTGGACCTCACCGTCCAGTCGGTCCCCACCCAGCAGTACGGAGTGCTGCGCGGCCGGGTCAAGACCGTCGGCCGGACCGCCCAGACCCGCCAGAAGATCACCGCGTTCCTCGGCAACGGTCAGCTGGGCGAGCAGTTCTCGCAGAAAGGTCAGCCCGTGCCGGTCCTCGTACGGCTGGAGAAGTCGTCGGCCGCCGAGTCCGGCTATGCCTGGTCGTCCTCGGAGGGACCGCCGTTCGCGGTCGACTCCATGACCCTGGCCACCGGCGCCGTGCACCTCGCCGAGGAGCACCCCGTCGACTGGCTCCTGCCGTGAGCGCCCCGAACGACTCCGCGGCCCCGCGCCAGCAGCAGCTGCCGCCGGCCGGCCGCGGCCGCCACCGCCCGGCCGCGAGA
>NZ_JBFAYB010000100.1:0-31177 GCF_040681075.1 Streptomyces sp. NPDC051907
GACCCTGTGGGAGAGTAGGACGCCGCCGAACAATCATTGTGGGAGAGCCCCGCACCTTATGGTGCGGGGCTTTTCTGCGTTCAAGACCCATTACGTCTCCAGAGCCCTTAACGGCCGGCCGGACCCCTGTGTATGAGCGGACCCTGGCTGAGGGTAGGGTCAGGGGGCATCGTTGGCACGTTCCTCACAGGAGGCCCCCGGGTGGAGGTCCAGGAGACCCGCGTTCAGACGGACCGGGTACTCACCATCCCCAACATCCTCAGCATGGCGCGCCTTGCCGGTGTGCCGCTCTTCCTGTGGCTGATTCTCCGCCCCGAGTTCGGCGGGCCCGACAGCGATGGCTGGGCATTGCTGGTTCTGATGCTGAGCGGCGTCAGCGACTATCTCGACGGCAAGCTCGCCCGGCGCTGGAACCAGATCAGCAGCCTGGGCCGAATCCTCGACCCGGCCGCCGACCGTCTGTACATTCTGTCCACTCTCGTAGGACTGACCTGGCGCGAGATTCTGCCCATCTGGCTCACCGCCGCCCTTTTGGCTCGGGAGCTGATGCTGCTGGTGATGGTGGGAATCCTCCGCCGGCACGGCTATCCGCCGCCCCAGGTGAACTTCCTGGGCAAGGCAGCTACGTTCAACCTGATGTATGCCTTCCCGCTGCTGTTGCTCAGTGACGGAACTGGGTGGCTTGCGTCACTGGCTGCTATTTTCGGATGGGCGTTCGCTGGATGGGGTACAACTCTCTACTGGTGGGCAGGGATCCTCTATGTGGTCCAGGTCCGCCGGCTCGTCAAGGCGGACGTAGCGGCCGATTGACCTCGTCGGCGCGGTGCCGTGCAGTGACGCCGCCCGCGCATGACGCCAGAGGGCCTCTTTGGGCGGGTGAAGTCGGCTAGACCGTCGTCTCTTCAAGGAGGACGCTTCCGACATGAAGGCCGTTGTGATGGCTGGCGGCGAAGGAACTCGACTTCGCCCCATGACCTCGAGTATGCCCAAGCCACTCCTGCCAGTGGCCAATCGGCCGATCATGGAGCATGTGCTGCGGCTGCTCAAGCGGCATGGACTCAATGAGACCGTCGTAACCGTGCAGTTTCTCGCCTCCCTCGTCCGGAACTATTTCGGCGACGGCGAAGAGCTCGGAATGGAGCTCACCTATGCCAACGAGGAGAAACCGCTCGGCACCGCGGGGAGCGTCAAGAATGCCGAGGAGGCGCTGAAGGACGACGCGTTCCTCGTCATCTCGGGCGACGCTCTCACCGACTTCGATCTCACCGACCTGATCGCCTTCCACAAGGAGAAGGGCGCACTGGTCACGGTGTGCCTCACCCGCGTGCCGAATCCCCTGGAATTCGGTATCACCATCGTGGACGAAGAAGGCAAGGTCGAGCGATTCCTGGAGAAGCCGACCTGGGGGCAGGTCTTCTCGGACACGGTCAACACGGGCATCTATGTGATGGAGCCCGAGGTATTCGACTACGTCCAGGCCGACGTCTCCGTGGACTGGTCCGGCGATGTGTTCCCGCAGCTGATGAAGGAAGGCAAGCCGATCTACGGCTATGTCGCCGAGGGCTACTGGGAGGACGTCGGCACCCACGAGAGCTACCAGAAGGCCCAGGCCGATGTGCTCGAGGGCAAGGTCGAGGTGGAGATCGACGGATTCGAGATCTCCCCGGGCGTCTGGGTCGCGGAGGGCGCGGAAGTGCATCCGGACGCCGTTCTGCGCGGGCCGCTGTACATCGGCGACTACGCCAAGATCGAAGCCGATGTGGAGATCCGCGAGCACACCGTCGTGGGCTCCAACGTGGTCGTCAAGAGCGGAGCGTTCCTCCATAGGGCCGTCGTCCACGACAACGTCTACATCGGCGAGCACTGCAACCTCCGAGGCTGCGTGATCGGCAAGAACACCGACATCATGCGGGCCGCGCGCATCGAGGACGGCGCGGTGATCGGAGACGAGTGCCTCGTCGGCGAAGAATCGATCGTTCAGGGCAATGTGCGGGTCTATCCGTTCAAGACCATCGAGGCCGGCGCGTTCGTCAATACGTCGGTGATCTGGGAGTCCCGGGGCCAGGCGCACCTCTTCGGCGCCCGGGGCGTCACCGGGATCCTCAATGTGGAGATCACCCCAGAGGTCGCGGTGCGCCTGGCCGGCGCGTACGCCACCACGCTGAAGAAGGGCGCGACCGTCACCACGGCGCGTGACCACTCCCGCGGTGCGCGTGCGCTCAAGCGGGCGGTGATCTCGGCGCTGCAGGCCAGCGCCATCGACGTACGCGACCTGGAGAACGTGCCGCTGCCCGTCGCACGGCAGCAGACCGCGCGAGGCAGCGCCGGCGGCATCATGATCCGTACGTCTCCGGGCGTCCCGGACTCCGTCGACATCATGTTCTTCGACGAGCGGGGAGCGGACCTCTCGCAGGCCGGGCAGCGGAAGCTGGACCGGGTGTACGCGCGCCAGGAGTACCGGCGGGCGTTCCCCGGCGAGATCGGCGACCTGCACTTCCCGTCGAGCGTCTTCGACTCGTACACCGGCTCGCTGCTGCGCAACGTCGACACCTCCGGCATCGCCGACTCCGGGCTGAAGGTCGTCATCGACGCGTCCAACGGCAGCGCCGGCCTGGTCCTGCCCAGCCTGCTCGGTCGTCTCGGGGTGGACTCGCTGACGATCAACCCGGGGCTCGACGAGGCACGGCCCACGGAGTCGGCCGACACCCGGCGCTCCGGGCTCGTGCGGCTCGGGGAGATCGTGGCGTCCGCGCGGGCGGCCTTCGGAGTCCGCTTCGACCCGGTGGGCGAGCGGCTGTCCCTGGTCGACGAGCGGGGGCGGATCGTCGAGGACGACCGCGCCCTGCTGGTGATGCTCGACCTGGTGGCCGCCGAGCGGCGCAGCGGCCGGGTGGCTCTGCCGGTGACGACCACCAGGATCGCGGAGCAGGTGGCGGCGTACCACGGCACCCAGGTGGAGTGGACGACGACCTCGCCCGACGATCTGACCCGGGTGGGCCGCGAGGATACGACGATCTTCGGCGGCGACGGGCGCGCCGGCTTCATCGTCCCGGAGTTCAGCAGCGTCTTCGACGGTTCGGCGGCGTTCGTACGCCTGCTCGGCCTGGTGGCCCGTACGCAGCTCACGCTCAGCCAGATCGACGCGCGGATTCCGCGGGCGCATGTGCTGCGGCGGGATCTGGCGACGCCGTGGGCGGTCAAGGGGCTCGTGATGCGGCGGGTCGTCGAGGCGGCCGGGGACCGGCACGTCGACACGACCGACGGCGTGCGGATCGTGGAGGCCGACGGACGGTGGGTGATGGTCCTTCCCGACCCCGCCGAGGCCGTCACCCATCTGTGGGCGGAGGGGCCCGACGACGCTTCGGCACAGGCCCTCCTCGACGAGTGGGCCGGCGTGGTGGACAGCGCAGGTGACTGAGGGTGTGACACAGCGGCGCCGGAGGCCGTCCACGGACGGCTTCCGGCTCGCCGGTGGGGCCATTCGGCGGTAACCGCTGCGACGTGCGACGATGTGCGGCATGTCGCAGCAGCCCCCCGATCGGAGCACCGGCTCTCCGCCCCCGCGTCCCGACGCGTCGATGTCGCTGCTGACCAACGTCATGGAGCACAGCCTCGACGACGGCTACGCGGAGGCGGCGGCCCGCAGGGACGCCGCCGGCGCCGGTCTGCCCCGTACGCTGCGGGCCAAGCTGGCGCTCGCGGCCGGTCTGGTGCTGGCGGCGGCCATCGTCACCGTGGGCGCCGCTGAGGCGCGGATATCGGCGCCGGTCGTCGCGAAGGAGCGCGAGGAGCTCATCGACCGCATCGACGCGGAGACCTCGGCCGCCGACGAGCTGGCGCGCAGCGTGGACACGCTCCGTGACGAGGTCGGGGACCGCCAGCGGAAGGCGCTCAAGACGCAGGGCGGCGAGCAGGGCGAGCTCCTCGCGCTGCTCTCCGGCGCCACCCCGGTGCACGGGCCGGGTGTGAAGCTCGTCGTCGACGACGCGAAGGACACCGATCAGGGCGGCGGCGGACCGCGCGAGACCAGCGGCTTCTCCGACACCGGGCGGGTGCGCGACCGCGATATGCAGCGGGTCGTGAACGGCCTGTGGGAGTCGGGGGCCGAGGCGGTCTCGATCAACGGCCAGCGGCTGACGTCCCTGTCGGCGATCCGTGCGGCCGGCGACGCCATACTGGTCGACAACAGGCCGCTGGTGCCGCCGTACACAGTGCTCGCGGTGGGGGACGGGAAGAAGTTGAGCACCGCGTTCCAGGACAGCGCCGACGGACAGTATCTCCAGGCGCTGCAGGAGAACTTCGGTATCCGCAGCAGCATTTCCACTGAGGACGAGGTGCGCCTGCCGGCGGCGCCGAGCTTGATCGTACGTACAGCAGAGCCGAGGACCGCCGACGCCGGCAAGGGCGAGGGCCGGGGCACGGCTGACACAGGGAAGGGCACATCGTGATCGCCGTACTGGGCCTCGTCGTGGGAGTCGTGGTCGGACTGTTCGTCCGGCCCGAGGTGCCGGCGGTGGTCGAGCCCTATCTGCCGATCGCCGTCGTCGCGGCTCTGGACGCCGTCTTCGGCGGCCTGCGGGCGATGCTGGACGGGATCTTCGTCGACAAGGTCTTCGTCGTCTCCTTCCTGTCGAACGTGGTGGTGGCCGCCCTGATCGTCTTCCTGGGCGACAAGTTGGGGGTCGGCGCCCAGCTGTCCACGGGTGTCGTCGTCGTGCTCGGCATCCGGATCTTCTCCAACGCTGCCGCGATCCGCCGGCATGTGTTCCGGGCGTGAGGCCGATGAGCGACGAGCCGATGAGCAACGAACCGACCGGCGGCGAACCGACCGGCAAGCCTCCGGCAGGCAAGGGCCCGATCGGCGGCGAAGCGACCGGCAAGGGTCCAGAAGGCAACGGCGCACCGAGCGACAAGCCTGCGGCCAACCAGTCGGCGCCCGGCGGCGACAGCCCCCAGGGCGAGGCGCCGCAGACGCACGAGCTGCCGCCGGAGCAGCCTGCGGCGGCACAGCCGCCGGCAGCGAGCCCTGAGCCGCCGCAGCAGCTGGGGCGGCAGCGCCTGGCCGCGGGACTGTGGCCGCCGCGCGTCACCCGCGCCCAACTCATCGTCGCCGTCCTGCTGTTCGTCCTCGGACTGGGGCTTGCCATCCAGGTACGCTCGAACAGCGACGACAGCGCGCTGCGCGGCGCCCGCCAGGAGGACTTGGTGCGCATCCTCGACGAGCTCGACGACCGCACCCAGCGGCTCGAAGACGAGAAGCAGCGCCTCGAGGACCAGCGCACCGAGCTGGAGAACAGCTCGGATCAAGCCGAAGAGGCGCGGAAGCAGACGCTCCAGAAAGAGCAGCAGCTGGGCATCCTGGCCGGCACCGTCGCGGCCCAGGGGCCCGGCATCACGCTGACCATCCAGGATCCGTCCGGCACGGTCGAGTCGGACATGCTGCTCGACGCGATCCAGGAGCTGCGCGCAGCGGGCGCCGAAGCGATTCAGCTCAACGGGATCCGGGTGGTCGCCAGCACGCATTTCTCCGGCAGCGGCGGAGAGATCGAGGTGGACGGGGAACCGATCGCCGCACCGTACGTCTTCAAGGTCATCGGCAAGCCGCAGGACCTCGAGCCGGCGCTCAACATCCCCGGCGGTGTGGTGCAGACACTGGAGAAGGAGCAGGCCACGGCCACTGTGGTCCGCTCGGAGACGATCGTTGTAGATGCCTTGCGACCTGCGAAGCAGCCTGACTACGCTCAGTCGTCGTCGCAGTGAGGCAGGGGCACATGGGGTATGCCGCACCGGGGCAGGAGATTGCGGGGGGTCGACGCATCACAACCGTGGTGCGTGGTGGAAACTGTCTGGTGGATACGGACGTTGTGAGGATGTCCGGGTCGGCAGGTGTGTTCATTGAGGGTTCGTCCTGCCCCACGGGCGGGTCTGTTTCGGTCAAGGGGAATCGCCCGTGAAGTTGTTTGGGAAGTTGTTCGGCAAGAGCGCACGCGAGGACGGCGGCAACGCCAGGCATCGCGCGCCGCGCCATGGCCAGGACGGGGAGCAGGGCGCTGAGCGGCCGCTCTTCAGGGATGAGGTCGGTGGTCCGGGCGGTGACAATTCGGGCGGTCAGGGCGCGTCGTCTGTTGACCCTGCCGGTGCCGGCCGCATAGGTTTCGGAGAACCGTCAAGCTCAAGTACGGGTGGAGGGTTCGCGTCCGACCCGTATGCGACCAATCCCCACGCGGGACAGCCGCGGCAGGAGGATCCGTCCATGGCTGCTTTGGTCTGTACGAGGTGTGGGAACCGCAATGCCGAGGCCAGCCGGTTCTGCTCCAACTGCGGCGCGCCGCTGCGCGGCGGGGCCCCGGCCGAGCGTCCGTCGGAGACGACCTCCACGATCTCCATCTCCGGTCTCGAGGCGTACGACTCCGAGGTGACGGGGCAGACGCAGCTCCCGTCGCTCTCTCCTGAGGCGCAGGCCGCGGTCGACGCGCTGCCGCTGGGCTCGGCGCTGCTGGTGGTCCGCCGCGGACCGAACTCCGGAAGCCGCTTCCTGCTGGACGGCGAGCTGACGACGGCCGGCCGCCACCCGCAGAGCGACATCTTCCTCGACGACGTGACGGTCTCGCGCCGCCATGTGGAGTTCCGCCGGGGGAACGACGGCACGTTCAGCGTCTCGGACGTCGGCAGCCTGAACGGCACCTACGTCAACCGCGAGCGGATCGACTCGGTTCTCCTGGCCAACGGCGACGAGGTCCAGATCGGCAAGTACCGACTGGTCTTCTACGCGAGCCAGCGGGGCGTGTGACCCTCTCCCGGACTCTGTCCGGGGGGACCCCAGGGAAGGTAGATGCTGCGAACACCGACGGGCGGCGCCGGTCACGGCGCCGCCGGCTCGGGCGAGCGGCTGATGAGCATCGGCACGGTGCTCCATCAGCTGCGCGACGAGTTTCCCGAAGTCACGATCTCCAAGATTCGCTTTCTGGAGGCCGAAGGGCTGGTCGAGCCGCGGCGGACGCCGTCCGGGTACCGCAAATTCAGTGCGCAGGACGTGGAGCGGCTCGCTCAGGTGCTGCGGATGCAGCGCGACCACTACCTCCCGCTGAAGGTCATCCGTGAGCACCTGGACGCCGTGGTCCGCGGCGAACGGGCGCAGCTGCCCGTGCAGGGCCAGCCCAGGGATCTGCTGGACGGCGGCTGGGACCTGGAGCCCGAGCGCCCGACGGCCGCCAGACTGGGCCGTGCGGAGCTCCTGGCGGCCGCTGAGGTGAGCGAGGAGGAGCTGGCCGAGTGGGAGTCGTACGGCCTGCTCGCACCCGGTCAGGACGGCGGCTACGACTCCGAGTCCGCGACCGTGGCCAGGCTGGTGGCGGATCTGGGCAGATTCGGGCTGGAACCGCGCCATCTGCGCGCCATGAAAGCCGCCGCGGAGCGCGAGGCGGGGCTGGTCGAACAAGTGGTCGCTCCGCTGCGCCGACACCGTAATCCGCAGACCAGAGCCCATGCCGAGGCGACCGCGAAAGAGCTGGCAGCGCTCTCCGTACGGCTGCACGCGGCCCTTGTGCAGACCGCGCTCGGAGTACGGCTGACCTGATCTTGGGGGAGCCCGACTACCCAAACCGGTCGAGCACGTCCTAGGGTTGCTGTGTGAACGAGCTCGACGTAGTGGGTGTCCGGGTCGAAATGCCCTCGAACCAACCGATCGTGCTCCTGCGTGAAGTGGGAGGCGACCGGTACCTCCCCATTTGGATCGGTCCGGGGGAGGCGACCGCCATTGCCTTCGCCCAGCAGGGCATGGCGCCGGCGAGGCCGCTGACCCACGATCTCTTCAAGGACGTGCTGGAGGCGGTGGGCCAGGAGCTCACCGAGGTGCGGATCACCGACCTGCGCGAAGGCGTCTTCTACGCGGAGCTGGTCTTCGCCAGCGGCGTCGAGGTGAGCGCCCGGCCGTCCGACGCCATAGCGCTGGCCCTGCGCACGGGGACGCCGATCTACGGCAGCGACGGGGTGCTCGACGACGCGGGGATCGCGATTCCGGACGAGCAGGAGGACGAGGTGGAGAAGTTCCGCGAGTTCCTCGATCAGATCTCGCCCGAGGACTTCGGCACCAACAGTCAGTGACCGCCGGGCCGACGGCGCTGTGAGCGCATTCGAGTAGCCGTTCCCGGTATCGGGGCACGGGAAACCACTCTCAGGGTGATTATCACTCGGCGTGCCGAGTGTGGCGATCGTTGACGCGCCCCTGGTGACTGCCTACCGTCGAGATGGCAGGTCAAGGACGGAGGTCGGCGTGAGCAGCAGCGGCGACGGTACGGCAGGGGGCGCCACCGGACGGAGTCCGGTGGAGAGCGGGCCGTATCCGCTACACGACAGTGCGCCCGAGCCGTCCACGGAGACGGTCGGCTATCGCGGCCCGACCGCGTGCGCGGCGGCGGGCATCACCTATCGGCAGTTGGACTACTGGGCGCGCACCGGCCTGGTCGAGCCCAGCGTGCGGCCGGCGTACGGCTCCGGCACCCAGCGGCTCTACAGCTTTCGCGACGTGGTCGTCCTCAAGATCGTCAAGCGTTTCCTCGACACCGGGGTCGCCCTGCAGAACATCCGCACCGCGGTGCGGCACCTGCAGGCGCGCGGCTTCCGGGACCTGGAGCGGATGACGCTGATGAGCGATGGCGCGACGGTCTACGAGTGCTCGTCGCCCGACGAGGTCGTCGACCTCCTCCAGGGCGGCCAGGGAATCTTCGGGATCGCGGTCGGCGTGGTGTGGCGGGACGTGGAGGCGGCGCTGTCCCAGCTGCACGGCGAGCGGGTCGACACGGGCGAGACGCTGGTCGGGCACAATCCCGCGGACGAGCTGGCCAGGCGCAGACGCGACCGCGCGGTCTGAGGGCGCCTCGCTCTCTCGGGAGCGCCTGTGGTGCCGTGGCCTCCCGCGAGGGCTGGTCGGCCGGGGCATGCTCCCGTGAGGGCTCGTCGGCCGTCTGAGGGCCGCTCATGGACCGTCTCGGGGGCGCTGCGAGCGATCTCGGACTGAGTTCCCGCGGTGCTCGGGCCTGGTGTCCGCGGTGCTCGGGCGCCCCGTCCGCGGTGCTCAGGCCCGTTGTCAGTGGTCTAGGGCAGCATCGAGGGTGTGAGAACCGCGCCGACGATCCTGCATCTGGACATGGATGCCTTCTTCGCCGCCGCCGAGCAGGCGGCGAAGCCGAGTCTGCGCGGAAAGCCGGTGGTTGTCGGCGGGCTGGGGCCGCGCGGAGTCGTCGCCACCGCGTCGTACGAGGCCCGACGGTTCGGGGTGCATTCGGCGATGCCGATGGCGCAGGCCAGACGGCTCGCGCCGAACGCCGCGTATCTGGTGCCGCGCTTCTCGCTGTACCGGTCGGTGAGCGAGCAGGTGATGGAGCTGCTGGGGCGGCTGTCGCCGCTGGTCGAGCCGCTGAGCCTGGACGAGGCGTTCGTCGACCTGGAGGCCGGGGGCGCGGCGGACGACGCGCGGTCCGCGCGGGAGACAGGCGAGCGGCTGCGGGCGGACATCCGGGCGGTCACGGGGCTCACGGGGTCGGTCGGGCTCGCCGGATCCAAGATGCTTGCGAAGATCGCCTCCGAGCAGGCGAAGCCCGACGGACTGGTGCTCATAGTGCCGGGCACGGAACGGGAGCTGCTCGGGCCGATGTCCGTGCGGACGCTGCCCGGGGTCGGGCCGGCGACCGGGGAGCATCTGCGGCGGGCCGGCATGACGACGGTCGCCGATCTGGCGGAGGCGGGCGAGGACGAGCTCGTACGGCTGCTGGGCAGGGCGCACGGGGCCTCGCTGTATCTGATGGCCCAGGGGTACGACGACCGGCCCGTGGTCGCCGAGCGGGACGCCAAGTCGGTGTCGGTGGAGGACACCTTCGACGTGGACCTGCACGACCGGGTGCGGGTGCGGATCGAGGTGGAGCGGCTGGCCGAGCGGTGTGTGCAGCGGCTGCGGGCGTCCGGGCACTCGGGGCGGACCATCGTGCTGAAGGTGCGGCGGTTCGACTTCTCGACCCTGACGCGCTCGGAGACGCTGCGCGGCCCGACGGACGATCCCGCCGTGGTGCGGGAGGCCGCGGCGCGGCTGCTGGAGGCCGTGGACACGACGGGCGGGGTGCGGCTGCTGGGGGTGGGCGTGACCGGGCTCGCCGACTACACGCAGGAGGACCTCTTCGCACAGGCCGCGGCGGCTGAGGCCGAGGCTGCGGAGACGGCTGGCGGGGCTGCGGCCGCCGGGGGCGGGGAGACGGCGGAGGGCGCGTCCTCGCCCCCGGCGGCCGACGAGGCTCCCGGCGGACGGGAGAGACGCGAGGGCGGGGGAGTGGACGGCGCGGCGGCAGGCTCGGCTGCGGGTGCTGCGGGTGCTGCGGGTGCTGCGGGTGCTGCGGGCGGTGCGGGCGGTGCGGGCGACGTGGAGCCGAGCGCTCCGGAGCAGCGGCGCTGGCATGCCGGGCACGACGTACGGCATGCCGTGTACGGGGCCGGGTGGGTGCAGGGCAGCGGGGTCGGGCGGGTCACGGTGCGGTTCGAGGAGCCGTGGTCGCCGCCGGGGCGCGTACGCACCTTCCGGGTGGACGACCCCGACCTGGAGCCCGCCGATCCGCTGCCCCTGGTCAGGCCTTCCGAGGAAGCGCTGCTCGCCGGCGAGGCTGCCTCGGGCGCGCTTACGTCAGGCCCGTCCGATGATCCGGGCCCGTCCTTCGAGGAGGCGCCTCAGTCCTCCGTGCCGGCCAGCCGGCCGAAGTCCCGGTCCTTGCCGGAGGAGGGGGCGGACGTCTCGGGCGGCGCGGAGATCTCCAAGCCGTAGTGGTGGTAGAGCTGGAGCTCCTGCTCGGGGGAGAGATGGCGGCCGACGCCGAAGTCCGGAGCGTCCTTGATCAGCGAGCGCTCGTAGGGCACGTGCAGCGCGTTGTCGACGACCTTGCTGGGCTCCAGCGGCACGAACGCGTCCCGGCTGAAGATGCCGGTGCGCACAGCCGCCCATTCGGGCGCCCCGGTGGCGTCGTCGAGGTACACCTCGTCCACCGTGCCGAGCTTGGCCCCATTGCGGTCGAACGCCTTGCGGCCGATCAGGCTGCGCGGATCGATGTCGGTCTGCACGGTCCCTCCAAAAGGTCGCAATGCTCGCAATCGACTGTAAATACTACAAAAGTGCAGATCGGTGGCGTCGGCCACTTGAGCGATCGGCGAGGGAGTGCGCTGGTACCCTGGCAAACGGCTGCTGACCCCGTGCGGGAGAGTCCTCCGGTGAAACTGCCGGCGGCGCCGAAGGAGCAAATCCTCCCCGGAATCTCTCAGGCCCCTGTACCGCACGGACGAGGTCACTCTGGAAAGAAGGGCGGGCGTCGGACGGCATCCGCTCTCACCGACGGTGAAAGTCGGAGCGTTCCGCATGCGGGAAATCCCCGTGCCGGGGCCCTCCGGTGAAACTCTCAGGTTGAGATGACAGAGGGGGAGGCCGTCCGGGCATCCGCGCCGCGGTGCCCCTCGAAGGTCGTGTCAGACCAGGAGGCCTCCTTAATGACCGCCAACCGCATTCCTCTCTCCCAGTTGGAGCGGGGCACCCCGTTCGAGCAGCGCCACATCGGGCCCGACGCCGAGGCCCAGGCCAAGATGCTCGCGCAGGTGGGATACGGCTCGCTCGACGAGCTCACCGCCGCAGCGGTGCCTGATGTGATCAAGAGCGCGGAGGCCCTGAACCTCCCGGGCGCGCGCACCGAAGCCGAGGTGCTCGCCGAGCTGCGCGACCTCGCCGACCGCAACCAGGTCCTCGCGCCGATGATCGGGCTCGGCTACTACGGCACCTTCACGCCGCCGGTCATCCTGCGCAACGTCATGGAGAACCCGGCCTGGTACACCGCGTACACGCCCTACCAGCCGGAGATCTCGCAGGGGCGGCTCGAAGCGCTCCTCAACTTCCAGACCGTGGTCGCGGACCTGACCGGCCTGCCCACCTCCGGCGCGTCGCTGCTGGACGAGGGCACGGCCGCAGCCGAGGCCATGTCGCTCGCCCGCCGGGTCGGCAAGGTCAAGGACGGCGTCTTCCTGATCGACGCCGACGCGCTGCCGCAGACCATCGCGGTGATCGAGACCCGCGCCGAGCCGACCGGCGTCGAGGTCGTCACCGCGGACCTGAGCGACGGCATCCCCGCCGAGATCGCCGAGCGCGGCGTCTTCGGCGTGCTGCTCCAGTACCCGGGCGCCTCCGGCGCGGTCCGGGACATCAAGCCCGTCATCGACCAGGCCCACGAGCTCGGCGCGATCGTCACCGTCGCCGCCGACCTGCTGGCGCTGACCCTGCTCACCTCGCCCGGCGAGCTGGGCGCGGACATCGCCGTCGGCACCACCCAGCGCTTCGGCGTCCCGATGGGCTTCGGCGGCCCGCACGCCGGCTTCATGGCCGTCCGCGACAAGTTCGCGCGCAGCCTGCCCGGCCGCCTCGTCGGCGTCTCCGTGGACGCGGACGGCAACAAGGCCTACCGCCTCGCCCTGCAGACCCGTGAGCAGCACATCCGCCGCGAGAAGGCCACCAGCAACATCTGCACCGCCCAGGTGCTCCTCGCCGTGATGGCCGGTATGTACGCGGTCTACCACGGCCCCGACGGCCTCAAGGGCATCGCCCAGCGCACCCACCGCTACGCGACGATCCTGGCGGCGGGCCTGAAGGCCGGCGGCGTCGAGGTCGTGCACGGCGCCTACTTCGACACGCTCACCGTGCGCGTCCCCGGCCGGGCCGCCGACGTGGTCGCCGCCGCGCGCGAGGGCGGGGTCAACCTCCACCTCGCCGACGCCGACCATGTGTCGATCTCCTGCGACGAGACCACCGGCCGCGCGCAGCTGGCCGCGGTGTGGACCGCCTTCGGGGTCGAGGCCGACGTCGAGGCGCTCGACGCCGTCGCCGAGGACACGCTGCCCGCAGCCCAGCTGCGCGGCGACGAGTACCTCGCCCACCCGGTCTTCCACCAGCACCGCTCCGAGACCGCGATGCTGCGCTACCTGCGCAAGCTCGCCGACCGCGACTACGCGCTGGACCGCGGCATGATCCCGCTCGGCTCCTGCACGATGAAGCTGAACGCGACCACCGAGATGGAGCCGGTCACCTGGCCGGAGTTCGGCGCCATGCACCCGTTCGCGCCGGTCGAGCAGGCCGGCGGATACCTCACGCTCATCCACGAGCTGGAGGAACGTCTCTGCGAGGTCACCGGCTACGACCGCGTGTCCATCCAGCCCAACGCCGGCTCGCAGGGCGAGCTCGCGGGCCTGCTCGCCGTGCGCGCGTACCACCGCGCCAACGGCGACGACCAGCGCACCGTCTGCCTCATCCCCTCCTCCGCGCACGGCACCAACGCCGCCAGCGCCGTGATGGCGGGCATGAAGGTCGTCGTGGTGAAGACCGCCGACGACGGCGAGATCGACGTCGAGGACCTGCGCGCCAAGATCGAGCAGTACCGCGACGAGCTGTCCGTGCTCATGATCACGTACCCCTCGACGCACGGCGTGTTCGAGGAGCACGTCGCCGACATCTGTGCGCAGGTGCACGAGGCCGGCGGCCAGGTGTACGTCGACGGCGCGAACCTCAACGCGCTGGTCGGCCTCGCCAAGCCGGGCAAGTTCGGCGGCGACGTCTCGCACCTGAACCTGCACAAGACCTTCTGCATCCCGCACGGCGGCGGCGGCCCGGGCGTCGGCCCGGTGGGCGTGCGCGCGCACCTCGCGCCGTACCTGCCCAACCACCCGCTCCAGCCGACCGCGGGCCCGGAGACGGGCGTGGGGCCGATCTCGGCCGCTCCCTGGGGCTCGGCCGGCATCCTGCCGATCTCGTGGGCGTACGTCCGCCTGATGGGCGGCGAGGGCCTCAAGCGCGCGACGCAGGTCGCGGTGCTCGCGGCCAACTACATCGCCAAGCGCCTGGAGCCGCACTACCCGGTGCTCTACACCGGTCCGGCCGGTCTGGTCGCGCACGAGTGCATCGTCGACCTGCGGCCGCTGTCGAAGACGACCGGCGTGAGCGTCGACGACATCGCCAAGCGGCTGATCGACTATGGCTTCCACGCGCCCACGATGTCCTTCCCGGTGGCCGGCACGCTGATGATCGAGCCCACCGAGAGCGAGGACCTCAACGAGATCGACCGCTTCTGCGACACGATGATCGCGATCCGCGGCGAGATCGAGAAGGTCGCGTCCGGCGACTGGCCGGCCGAGGACAACCCGCTGTGCAACGCCCCGCACACCGCGGCCGCGCTGGGCGGGGAGTGGGAGCACCCCTACAGCCGTGACGAGGCGGTCTTCCCGGCCGGAGTGAGCGCCGCGGACAAGTACTGGCCGCCGGTGCGCCGGATCGACGGCGCCTTCGGCGACCGCAACCTCGTCTGCTCCTGCCCGCCGCTGGACGAGTACGACAACTGACGCGCACGGCGGACCGGCGCGTACGGCGACTGACCGGCGCGCCCTCCGCCGACGTGCGCGTCACGGCTGGCGCGTACGGGAGCCGAGCGCCTGCGGACATGCGTCGGGGCCGGTACGGAGAGCGATCTCCTTGCCGGCCCCTTGTCGTACGGACGGCGCTCAGGCGGCCGTCATCACCTGCCCGGTGCTCGTCGGCCGGTGCGGCGCGATGATCTGCCCGTCCGGCAGCAGTTCGCCGGTGTCCTCGAAGAGGAGGACTCCGTTGCACAGCAGGCTCCAGCCCTGCTCCGGGTGGTGCGCCACAAGACGCGCCGCCTCCCGGTCGGGCGAGTCGGAGGTGGGGCAGGATGGCTGGTGCTGGCACATGGGTGGGTTCTTTCGCTGCGGTGTAGTGAGTGTCCTGCGGCTCGATGAGCTGTTCATGGCCGCCCCCCGTATCTCTCGGTCCGATCCCAGTGTTGCCCCACGGGCGTCAATCCGCAGGGATTTCGCGACAGCTCTTCCTACTGGTTAGAGACGTATCACCCGGGCGGACGGTTCAACGCAACTCACCTGTCCTTTTGGATGGTTCGCAGTGGCCTCTTGGGACTAGTCCGGACGGGTCAGCAGCGCGCCCCGCGACCGGTTGGTCACGGGGCGCGAACAGCGTGCGAGCGGGCGGTCGCCGGGTGGGCGCGCGCCGAGCGGTCGATGTCAGGCGGGCGAGCCCAGCAGGGGCGCCGGCGTCAGCCGCAGCGTCATCACCGGGAGCAGTTCGGCGACCCGGTGCGGCCGGTGGGCCGCGATGCCGGGCGGCGCGGGCGCCAGCGGCACCAGCACGTCGGAGGGCTGGAGGGCGCCGGCCGACGCGTCGGCCTCGATGTCGCCGTGCAGCCATAGCGTGAGCATGTAGAGCTCGGGCACGGACAGGAGCCGGGGTTGGAAGGGAGTTCGTAGGGACTCGGCCTGGCGCAGCGCCCGTTCGGTAGAGGCGAGATAGGGGCCTTCGAAGAAGTGCGAGAACGTCCAGCCGTCGGGCGTGAGCGTCGTCTCCGCGGCGGCCACGGCGCGTTCGCCGGCGCGGATCAGAAAGCGCCAGCCCGTCAGGCGCGTGGCGGGACGTCCGTCGGTCGGGACTATCTGGTCCAGCACATGGACCGGAAGGGGCAGTTCGGGGCACGTGGGTCCCTGGACGGACCTGAGGGCCGGGGTGCGGTTCTCGCGTACTGCGGTGGGGGAGCAGAGTGCCGCGAGGACGCTGCGCAGGGCAGGCGCGGGGGCAGGGGGGACATGCAGCGGCATGGTGGGTCGCCTCTCACTTCGGAGACACGTTGGAGCGTGGGCAGGTGCGGACGGCACTGTCAGCGTGCGGGGCCAAGAGGGGGGCTGGAAGGCCCGCGGGCGCTAACTCTCTGCCTCGTTCGCGGAGTTTATACGACACGTGTTCACAGAGTGTTTCCGCTAGTAGACCCAGGCATTTCCGGCAAGGTGAGATCAGGTCTTTTTTATGCGGAGTTTCTGGCGATTTATGCGGAGCGCGATGCGCTCGCCTGCGATTCCGTCTCCGCTGCGGTAGGCCGAAACCGATCGGTGTTTTTCACCAGGCAGCGGGCAGTGGTAAATGCCCGCTGCGTCATGCCGCAGGAATGTGCCGCCCGCTCACTCACTCCACCCTACCGGGCTTGGCCCTTCCATGGGGCGATTCGGATCAGCGGGACGTTATAGATCAGTGAGTCTGGGCATTATCGTCCGTGACGCGGGCGGCCGGCGCTCCGTGGTGCCCACTCGAGGAGGGACGCTTTCGATGGGGGAGAAGGTCGAGGCAGGCGGCTGTGACCTGTCCGATCGGCAAATCTACCGGAGGAAGTTGCAGCAGTGCCTCGCGGGACTGGGGCGGCTGCTGTCGGAGAAGAGGTTCGACAGGCCCAGAAATCTCATGGGGCTGGAGATAGAGCTGAATCTCGCAGGCTCCGACGGACTGCCGAGGATGATGAATGCGGACGTTCTGGACCGCATCGCGAGCCAGGATTTCCAGACCGAGCTCGGAATGTTCAATCTCGAAGTGAACATCGTCCCGCACCGGCTCGGCGGCCGCGTTTTCGATCAGCTGGCGGAGGAGCTGCGCACCGGTCTTGGATATGCCCATCGCAAAGCCGTCGAGGCGGGCTCGGGCATCGTGATGATCGGAATTCTGCCGACGCTGGCCCAGCAGGACCTGGTCTTCGCGAATCTCTCGGACGTCGACCGGTACACCCTGCTCAACAACCAGATCGTCGCCGCGCGCGGCGAGGACTTCCAGCTCGACATCGACGGCGTGGAGCGGCTGACCTGCACATCGACGTCGATCGCGCCCGAAGCCGCCTGCACCTCGGTGCAGTTGCACCTCCAGGTGACCCCGGCGCGGTTCGCGGACGTGTGGAACGCGGCCCAGGCGGTGGCGGCCGTGCAGGTCGCCGTGGGCGCCAACGCGCCGTTCCTGTTCGGCAGAGAGCTGTGGCGCGAGTCGCGGCCGCCGCTGTTCCAGCAGGCCACCGACACCCGCCCGCCGGAGCTCCAGGCCCAGGGCGTCAGGCCGCGGACCTGGTTCGGGGAGCGGTGGGTGGACTCGGCGTACGAGCTCTTCGAGGAGAACCTGCGCTTCTTCCCCGCCCTGCTGCCCATCTGCGACGACGAGGACCCGCTGCGCGTCCTCGACGACGGCGGCGTGCCGAGCCTGCAGGAGCTCACCCTGCACAACGGCACGGTCTACCGCTGGAACAGGCCGGTGTACGGAGTCGTCGACGGCGTCCCGCATCTGCGGGTGGAGAACCGCGTCCTGCCCGCCGGGCCCACCGTCACGGACGTGATCGCGAACACCGCGTTCTACTACGGCCTGGTGCGCGCGCTTGCCGAGGAGGCGCGCCCGGTCTGGTCCCGGCTGCCGTTCGCCCTCGCCGCCGAGAACTTCGACACCGCGTGCCGCCATGGCATCGACGCCGAGCTCCAGTGGCCGCGGCCCGGCCGGGCGGGGGGCGTCACCCAGGTGCCCGCCGTCAAGCTCGTACGCGACGAGCTGCTGCCGCTCGCGGCCGCCGGGCTCGACGCGTGGAACATCGAGCCCGCCGACCGCGACTTCTATCTCTCCGTGATCGAGGAGCGGTGCCGGCGCCGGGTGAACGGCGCCTCCTGGCAGGCCGACACCTACCACCGTGCGCTGGAGGCGGGACTGGAGAGGGACGCCGCGCTCGCCGCCATGACGCGCCGCTACTGCGAGCTGATGCACCAGGGCGACCCGGTGCACACATGGCCGGTCGGCTTTCCGGGGTCCCGCGCGTGACGGGGTGTGGCCCTTGGCCGGGTGCTGCTCGTGACCGGGCCGGCTGCTGACCTGGACCGGCCCGGTCTTGACCGGGACCGGTGCCATCCGGGCGCTGGCTCACGGCCGGAGCTGGCTCTTGACCGGGACCGGCGCCGGTCGGGCCGACTCCTGACGGGACCGGCCCGATCGGGGCGCCAATACCGCAGGCGCCGGCCCCGATCGGGGTCCCGCTCTTGGCCGAGTGCCGCTCGTGACCGGGCCGACTCCTGATCGGGACCGGCCCGATCGGGGTGCCGATACCGGGGGCGCAGGCCCCCATCGGGGTGCCGATACCGCCGATGCCGGCTCCGATCGGTTCCGTGCCGATCGGGCCCGGCACCACGAGGGCAGAAGTAGCCGCCTGCGCCGCTGAGGCCGCCGCCCCGCGGCCTCAGCCCTGGGGGCCGCCCTGCCCCGCCTGGCCGAGGGCCATGATCGCCTTCAGGATCACCGCCTGGATCTCGGTCGGGTCGCTGACCTGGTACCCCGCGCCGCCGGTCGCCTTGGCGATCTCGTCGACGTCGTCCCTGGCGGCGTCGGGGCCGACGGCGACGGCGATCAGCGGAACCGGGCGCTTGTCGTCCGAGAGCTTCTTCAGCTGGGAGAGCAGCTCCTGGCGCGAGATGCTGAACTGGTCCTGGTTGGAGCCGTCGGTGAGGATCACGAGGGCGTTGAACTTGCCCTTCACATAGCCCGCCTGCGCCTCCTTGTAGGCCGCCAGCGTCGTGTCGTACAGACCCGTCGCGCCGTTGGGCGACGGAGCCAGCGCGGAGAAGGCGTCCGCGAGCTTGTCCCGCTGCTTGCCGCCGCCCTTCGCCGGCCCGCCGAGCCGGGCCGTCTCCACCAGCTTGCGGTAGTCGTTCGACCCGTCCAGGCCGGTCGCGAACTCCCACAGCCCGATCTCGTCCTCGGACGTGAACTGGTCCAGCGCCCGCAGCAGCGAGGCCTTGGTGACGTCGAGCCTGCTCTGCGACCCGCGCCCCGGCACGGGGTCCTGCATCGACCCCGACACATCGACGACGGTGGTCAGCCGGGCGCTCTGGACGGTGATCGTCCACATGCCGAGCGTCTCCTGGAGGTCCTCCGCGGTGAGCGGCTCCGCCGGCGTCTCGGACGTCTCGTACGGCTGCGGAGCCCGGCCGCCCGCGGTGCGCACGACGGTCTTGACCACGGGTTCGCCGGCCGTGCGGAAGCCGTGCTCGGTCAGCGTGCTGCGTGAGGTCCGGTCGGTCAGCAGCGACATGAACTGCACGGCCGCCCGGCTCTCGTCGGTGCTCAGCTCGCCCTCGTCGACCAGGTGGTACGGGTAGTCCAGCTGAGGCGCCCCGTCCTTCGGGTAGAACAGGCCCACATCGCGATCACTGCCGTCGGCGGCGGAGTTGTGGCTGAAGGCGGCCTGCTCGGAGAGGAACACGGCCTGGTTGCGCGCGGAGCCGCCCTGGCCGGCGGACGCGTCCTCGCCGGATCCGCCCGGGGCGTCCTCTCCGTCAGATCCGTCCGAGGAGTCGGATCCGTCCGGGGCCAGGGTGCGCACGGTCTTCGCGTCCGTGTCCGACACCCGCTGGGACAGCAGCTTCGCGGTGGCCGCGACCTTGGTGTCCGCCTCCGAGCCCTCCTTCTGGACCGACCGGGAGACGCTGGCGAGCGCCAGCAGCCCGGTGGCGCTGCGGGCGGGGTCGGCGGAGCCCAGGCGCACGGAGTCCGCGGCGGTGGCGGCCGCCGTCAACTGAGCCCAGGTGTACGTCTCCTGCGGCCAGCCCAGCTCCTTGCTCGCCGCGGGCACGGCGGCCAGGGCGACCGGCGTCAGCGCCACGTTGCCGGCCGGGGTCAGCGGGACGCTGGCCCCCAGGCCCTGCGCGCGTTCGGCCCATACGGCCGAGTCGGGCAGCCACACCTCGTACTCGCCGGCCCGCCCGGCGGCCATGTCGCGGGCGACCTCGAAGTTCTCGCGTGCCGAGACGCGCACGTCCAGGCACTGGCCGTCCGAGGTGATCTGATCCTCGCGGGCGCGGCTCGCGATCTCTCGCACCGCGGGCGCGATGTCGGGGGAGGCGACCAGGTCGAGGCGTACGGCGGAGTCCTCGCAGGAGCTCGCGAAGGAGAGCAGACCGCTCTGCGCTGCGATGCCCGCGCCCGCCGCGACGGCGAGGACGAGCGTGGTGGCGATGACGACCGTCCGGCGGCGTGCGCGCGGATGGGACCTGCCTCCGTCCGTCCCCTCGGCGTCGGGCAAGCTGTGACGTCCCATGCGGTGGTGCCCCTCCTTGAACGATGAGCAAGGAAAAAGGGGACCGCGTCATCAGGATGACGCTCGTCCCCCGGCCTGTCGCGCGCGATCTTCGTACTCGTATTCGAGACCCTAGCGGGGCGAGGATGGGGATGAGGCGTGATTACACAACTGGAGGCAGGTGTGCAGGCGGAGGCGGGACACGTGGCTGATTCTCTTCCTCAAGAGGGCATGTCGCGAAGGATCTTGCGGTCCGAGACGATCCTGGTGCTCGCTCTCTCGCTCGGCGCGAGCGGAGTGTCGGCGCTGATCAGCTTTATCGGATCGGTGACGAAACCGGGCGGTCTCAAGGAGCAGGCGGCGACGCTGAACGGGTCGTACGCCCCGGGCCGGCCCTGGCTCGATCTCGCCTGGCAGCTCTTCGGCATCACGACGGCGCTGGTACCCGTCGCCCTGGTCGCCCACTTCCTGTACCGGGAGCGCGTGGGGATGCGGGCGATCGGCTTCGACCGCACCAGACCCTGGTCCGACCTGGGGCGGGGCGCGCTCGTGGCGGCCGGGATCGGCAGCGCGGGCCTGGCCTTCTACCTGGTGGCGCGGGCCTCCGGGTTCAACCTCACGGTGGTGCCCGAGGCGCTGCCCGAGGTGTGGTGGAAGTACCCCGTGCTGATCCTCTCGGCGATCCAGAACTCCGTGCTGGAGGAAGTGATCGTCGTCGGATATCTGCTGCGCAGGCTGGATCAGTTGGGGTGGTCGCCGACGGCGTCGCTGGCGGCGAGCTCGCTGCTGCGCGGCTCGTACCACCTCTACCAGGGCATCGGCGGCTTCATCGGCAACATGGTGATGGGCGTCGTCTTCGTGCTGCTCTACCGGCGGTGGGGGCGGGTCGGACCGCTGGTCGCGGCGCATGCGCTGCTCGACATCGTGGCGTTCGTCGGATACGGGCTGCTGGTCGGCCGGGTGGGGTGGCTGCCGACGCCGTGACCGGCGGAAAGCGGAAAGGGGCGTACGGCGACGGCCGTACGCCCCTTCTTCGTCTGTGTGTACCGGTCAGGGGGCCGTCAGCAGCTCGCCGTCGACCACGGTCACGGCCCGCCCGGTGAGCAGGGTGCGGTCGCCGCGCAGCGCGGTGCGGACCAGGCCCGAGCGGGCGGACGCCTGGAGTCCGGTCAACTCGTCGCGGCCCAGGCGCGCGGACCAGAACGGGGCGAGAGCGGTGTGCGCGCTGCCCGTGACCGGGTCCTCGTCGATGCCGACCCGCGGGAAGAAGCCGCGCGAGACGAAGTCGTAGCCGGCCGAGGGGTCCTCGGCCGCGGCGGTGGCGATGACGCCCCGCTCGGAGTGGGCCGTCAGGGCGGCGAAGTCCGGGGCCAGGTCGCGTACGGCCTGCTCGTCGGCGAGCTCGACGACCAGGTCGCCGATGTGGGGACCGGTGTCCTGGACCGAGACCACCTTCGCGCCCAGCGCCTGCGCGACGCCGTCCGGGATCTCGACGGGGGTCAGCGGCGCGGTGGGGAAGTCGAGCGTGATCGTGCCGTCCTCGTGGGCGGTGGCGGCGAGGATGCCGCAGCGCGCGGCGAAGCGGACGGTGCCGCTGGCCGTCCCGGTGGTGTGCAGGACATGCGCGGTGGCCAGCGTGGCGTGGCCGCACATGTCGACCTCCGTGGTCGGGGTGAACCAGCGCAGCGCCCAGTCCGCCTCGCCGCCGGCGGGCAGCGGGTGGGCGAAGGCGGTCTCCGAGAGGTTCACCTCCGCCGCGACCTTCTGGAGCCAGGAGTCGGCGGGGAAGCCGTCGGAGTCCAGCAGCAGGACTCCGGCGGGGTTGCCCGCGAAGGGACGGTCGGTGAACGCGTCGACGATTCGAATCCGCATAACGCGACCGTACGGGCCGGGCGAAGCCGCAGGCCAAGGCCAATCTGGGGTTGCTGGACCGATTGACGATTGCCATGCGACCTATTCCGATATATCGTTGACGCATCGCGACAGATCAACGATGGAAGGAGCGTAGCGATGCGTTCACATGGACACGGTCATGGACACGAACACGGTCCGGGACAGGGCAACTGCGGGCCCGGACATCAGGGTCGGGGTGAGCGAGAAGGGCGACGCGGGGCTTTCGGTCCGTTCGGGCCGGGGTTCGGCGGGCCATGGGGCGGCGGCGGACGCGGTCGCGGAGGCGGCCGGGGAAGGGCGCGGCGCGGCGATGTGCGCGCCTCGATCCTGGCGCTGCTGAAGGACCGCCCGATGCACGGCTACGAGATGATCCAGGAGATCGGCGAGCGCAGCGGAGGGGCGTGGAAGCCCAGCCCCGGCTCGGTCTACCCGACGCTCCAGCTGCTCGAGGACGAGGGGCTCATCGTCAGTGAGAGCGAGGGCGGCAAGAAGCTCTTCACGCTCACCGACGCGGGGCGCACCGAGGCCGAGTCGGGACCGGACGCGCCCTGGGAAGAGGCCGGGCGCGGCGTCGACTGGGACACCGTCAACGAGATCCGGCAGGCCGGATTCGGCCTGATGGAGGCGTTCGGCCAGGTCTGGAAGACCGGCTCCGCCGAGCAGCGGCAGAAGGCCGTCGCCGTCATCAACGAAGCCCGTAAGAAGCTCTATCTGATCCTTGCCGACGAAGACTGACGTCCGCGGCCGGCGCCCTCGCGGCGTCGTCGTGTCGTCGATAGGGCCCTGCGCGACCGTGCGCGGGGCCCTTTCCCGTGCGGACTGGGTCGACTGGGTCGACTGGGTGGGCTGTGCGGACTGTGCGTACGGCGCGGGCCTCTGTGGATCTGCGCGGTTTCGTGCCGACCTGTACCTTCGCTCCGCCTCGGCGGGTGGTCTGGACGCGGGCTCAGGCGACGAGCGCGCCCAGCTTCCGCAGCGACTCGTTCAGCGCGGCCGTCGCCGAGTCCTTGAGCTTGCCCGCCATCAGGGACACGGCCGCGCCGGTGAACTCCCCGTCGATGCGGACCTTGGTGCCGCTCCCGTCCGGGGTGAGCGTGTAGCGGTTGCCCACGCTCACGCCCATCGGTCCCTTGCCCCTGACCCCCAGGACCCGGCCCGCCTCGAACTCGTCCACGGTCCAGGCCACCTCCGCCGGGAACCCCATGAGCTTCATGTTCTCCTCGTACGTGGTCCCCAGCTCCAGGTGCTCCGGCCCGCCCTTGGGGAAGCTGGTGTGGGTCGCGTTCCACTGGCCGTACGCGGTGAAGTCCGTCAGCTGGGCCCAGACCTTCTCGGCCGGCGCCTCGATACGAGCCTCAGCACTGACTTCGGCCATACGACCACCCCTCTCGTCGGGTCTCGGTGTCGCGGAACGTAGCCGCACCGGCCCGAACATTCAATGCTGATGAACTGTCAGATCTGCTCGACCGGGCGGAGCGGCCAGTCAGAACGCGCGCCGGGGGCGCCGGTCGCCGAGCCGTGGTCGCGTCTCGGGCGCAGGGCAAGGCGGCGCGCGCCCCTCGGGGGCGAAGTGTCGTGATCTCATCCGCAAGGAGGAGAAACCGGTCGTGCGTGCCCAACTTCCGCGGGATGCGAGATGGGCCCCGGCGGGGACGCCCGGGCGCCTGGGAGCTGATGGGGTAGGGGATGTGCAGAGCCCTACCCCGCGAGTCCCTCGACGGCCCGTCGCCACACGAGCAGAGATCGAAGCCGGAGTCACCGCAGAACTGGCCTCGGTGATCGCCGCTGCGCGCAGAAGGGCGCTGCGCGACGGCGACCGTCAGCTGGACACGGCCCATCTGCTGCACTCGCTGATCGAGTCGGACCCGCACGTCCGCTCCGACCTCGGCCCGGGACCGCAGGTCGCGCGGGTGCTCGGTTATCTCGTCCAGCGCAGCATCGGCTACGGGCTGCGCTGGCAGGGCTCGGTGGAGGACTCCGGCGCGATGCCCGTCATACGCGAGGCGGACGTGGAGCTCTCGGGCTGGTCGCCGTCCGTGGTCGCCGCCATGGAGGGCGCGCTGGAGCGCGCCCAGCGGCGCGGGGCGCCGCTCGCCTCCGGCGTCGACCTGCTCGCCTGCCTGGCCGCGGACCCGGAGAGCCGGGCCGTCGAGGTGCTGCGACGGGCCGGAGTGGACGTCGCGAGGCTGGCGGGGCGGATGGCCCATCCGTCTCGACATGCGTCACGGGGGTGACGGTCCTGACTGACGCTGTCATGATGTCCCGATGCACGCGTCTCAGGGAAGGAGCGCCGGCCTGGGACTCGCCCTGGGCTCGGCCTTCGCATTCGGTGGATCAGGCGTCGCGGCCAAGCCGCTGATCGAAGCGGGCCTCGACCCGCTGCATGTGGTGTGGCTGCGAGTGGCCGGCTCCGCCCTCGTCATGCTGCCGTTGGCCTGGCGCCACCGAGACCTGCTGCGACGCAAGCCCGCACTCCTCGTCGGCTTCGGCCTGCTCGCCGTCGCCGGTGTGCAGGCCTGCTACTTCGCCTCCATCTCCCGTATCCCCGTCGGCGTCGCGCTGCTCATCGAGTACCTCGCCCCGGCGCTGGTCCTCGGCTGGGTCCGGTTCGTCCAGCGCCGGCCGGTGACCCGGGCCGCGGCGGTCGGCGTCGTCCTCGCGGTAGGGGGACTCGCCTGCGTCGTCGAGGTGTGGGCGGGGCTCGGCTTCGACGCGATCGGGCTGCTGCTCGCGCTGGGCGCGGCCTGCTGTCAGGTCGGCTACTTCGTCCTGTCCGACCAGGGCAGCGACCCGGAGGACGCGGCCGACCCGCTGGGCGTCATCGCGTACGGGCTGCTCATCGGCGCTCTTGTGCTGACGGTGGTCGCCCGGCCGTGGGGCATGGACTGGTCGGTGCTCGGCGGCAGCGCCGACATGGGCGGCTCGCAGGTGCCCGCGGCACTGCTGCTCGGCTGGGTCGTGCTCGTCGCCACCGTCGTCGCGTACATCACCGGGGTCATTTCGGTGCGCAGGCTCTCCCCGCAGGTCGCGGGCGTGGTGGCCTGTCTGGAGGCGGTCATCGCGACCGTGCTCGCCTGGGTGCTGCTGCGGGAGCACCTGTCGGCGCCGCAGATCTTCGGCGGCGCGGTGGTGCTGGTGGGCGCGTTCATCGCGCAGTCGCAGGCCCCGAAGGCGCCGTCCGGGCCGGTGGCGGCGGGCGGGCCTGGGGAGTCGGCGCGGCTGTCCGAGGGCTCTGCCGAGTCCAAGACGGCGGACCCGGCGCGGCCCCTTTCCGCGGACGCCGTCGCCGAGGGCGAGTTGTCGGCCGGGCAAGCAGCCCCGTAGGCTTCCGATCATGCATTCGACCGTGCTTCCGCCGCCTGCCGCCTAGCGCGGGCGGCAGTCTCCTGACGAAGACCTGGGCTCGGGGTGTCCCCGAGCGGTCCTCGGCTGCCCGCGTGACGCAGCTGAGCGGCCCATCAACCTGTCTTCACACGGAGAAGTCACGTGTCGAACCTTTCCCATGCTCCCGCTGTCGGCGTGTCCGTCGGCCGGAGCCTCGTCTATCTGGTCTTCGCCGGGGTCGCCTGGGGCACGGCGGGCGCCGCCGCCTCACTGGTCTTCCAGGCGAGCGACCTCGGCCCCCTCGCGCTGTCGTTCTGGCGCTGCGCGGGCGGCCTCGTCCTGCTGCTGGGCGCGCTGGCGCTGCGTAGGAGGCGAGCCGCGTCGGCGGCACTCGCACTCGTTCCGGCGTCTGCTCCGGGGTCCGGTCCGGCGTCCGGCTCGGCATCCGCTCCGGGGTCCGGTCCGGGGTCCGTCTCGTCGCCGGAGCCGCGTCGGCGGCGGCTGCTGCGCATCATCGGCACCGGCGTCGGGCTCACGTTCTTCCAGAGCGCGTACTTCGCGGCCGTACAGGCCACTGGCCTCGCCGTGGGCACCGTCGTCACCCTGGGCGCGGGCCCTGTGCTGATCGCCGTCGGCGCTCGGCTGACCATGGGGGAGCGGCTCGGCAGAGGTGGCGTCATCGCCGTCGCGGGCGCGCTGGCCGGCCTGTTCGTGCTGGTGCTCGGCGGCGAGGGCGGGACCGTACGCCCCGCGGGCGTCGTGCTCGCCGTGCTCTCGGCGGCCGGATACGCGGCCATCACCCTGCTGACCCGGTGGCTGGGGCGCGACGGCGGGGGCGGCGACTCGCTCTCCACCACCGCGTGGGCGTTCGCCATCGGATCGGCGGGCCTGCTGCCGATGGCGCTCGCCGAAGGGCTGCTCCCGCACACCGAGGACCTGATGCGGGTGGTCTGGCTGCTCGTCTACGTCGCGGCGGTGCCGACGGCTCTCGCGTACGCCCTCTACTTCGCCGGGGCGGCCGTCGTCCGCTCGGCCACCGTCTCGGTGATCATGCTGTTGGAGCCGGTCAGCGCCGCCGCCATCGCGGTGACCCTGCTGGGCGAGCGGCTGACGACGGCGACCGTGGTCGGGACGTCGTTGCTGCTGGCGGCGGTGGCGGGCCTCGCCGCGGCGGAGGCCCGGATCGCCTCCGTACGCAGAAGGAGCGAGGCGCTCGCCTGAGACCGGAGAACCGGCCGCCCCTCCCCGGGGCGGCTGGCCGGTGAGCGCGCGGCGAGGCGGCGAGGGCCAGCGCGTCCCGGCAAACCGACGGTCAGCGCGTCTCGGCACACCGACGGTCGGCTCGTCTCGGCGGGTCGACGGTCAGCGTGTGGCGAGGTACCCGGGCACGGGGATCGAGGCGTCGAGGTCCGGCGCGGGGATCGGCGTGCCGTGCTGGGTGACCAGCGGGACCACGCCCGTCCAGTACGGAAGGGTCAGATCCTCGGGCTCGTCGTCCGGATCGCCCGTACGCACCTTCGCGGAGACCTCGTTCAGGTCCAGGCGGAGCACGGCGGTGGCCGCCAGCTCCTTGGCGTTCGCCGGGCGCGAGTCACGGGAGCGGCCGGGGATCACATGGTCCACCAGGGCGTCGAGCGCCGAGCGCTTCTCGTCCGGGTCGGTGACCTGGTGGGCCGTGCCGTGGACCACGACCGAGCGGTAGTTGATCGAGTGGTGGAAGGCGGAGCGGGCCAGCACCAGGCCGTCGACATGGGTGACCGTGAGGCAGACGGCCAGGCCCGGGTCCGGCTCGCCCGCCATGCGCAGCGGGCGCGAGCCCGTGGAGCCGTGGACGTACAGACGGTCCTCCACGCGTGCGAAGAGGGTCGGCAGGACGACGGGCGCGCCGTCGCGGACAAAGCCGAGATGGCAGACGTACGCCTCGTCGAGCATCGAGTGCACCGACTCCCGGTCGTACGCGGCGCGTTCGCGTGAGCGCGTGGGGACGGTGCGGTCTGTCGGTTCATAGGCGCCGCCGGAGCCGGCGGGCCGTATGCCGGCCGCCATGGCGTCGTCGGCGGTCACGGCGGGGTCTGCGGTCACGGCGGGGTCGGCCGCGACGGTGCTGTCGGTCATCCTGCCGTCGGTTGTCCTGCGGTCGGTCGTCCTGCTGTCCGTCATTGCGGACTCCATTGCACTAGTGCATAATCTGGTTTGTGCTAGCAGAGTATCGGATCGAAGGCCGTCGCGCATCGGAGATCGCCGCAAGCATCGAGCGCGCGGTCGGCTCCGGGGCGCTGTCGCCCGGCCAACTGCTGCCGCCCATGCGGGAGTTGGCGACCGATCTTGGCGTGAACCCCAACACCGTGGCGTCCGCCTACCGGACCCTGCGCGACCGCGGAGTGATCGAGACCGCCGGCCGCAGGGGCACCCGCGTCCGGTCGCGCCCGGCCAGCACCGCCCGCGGATCCGTCCGCGTCGACGCCCCGCCCGGCGTGCGCGACCTGGGCGAGGGCAATCCCGACCCGGCGCTGCTGCCGCCGCTGCGCGAGGCCCTCGCCGCCGCGGCCCGGCACAACGCCGAGCACCCCGGGCTGTACGGACAGGCCCCCGTCGACGCCGAGTTCGCCCGCCTCGCACGCGCCGCGCTGGACGCGGACGGCGTGCCCGACGGGCCCCTCGCCGTCACCTCGGGGTCGCTGGACGCCGTCGAACGGGTCCTCGCCGCACACCTCAGGCCCGGCGACGCGGTCGCCGTCGAGGACCCCGGCTGGGGCGGCCTGCTCGACCTGGTGCCCGCGCTCGGGCTCAAGCCCGCGCCGGTGGCGCTGGACGAGGATGGCCCGCTGCCCGCGGAGGTGGAGCGCGCACTGGCCGCCGGGGCCCGCGCGCTCATCGTCACGGACCGGGCGCAGAACCCGACGGGCGCGGCCGTGAGCGAGCGGCGCGCCCGCGAGCTGAGAGCCGTGCTCGCCCGCTACCCCCGCACGCTTCTCATCGAGGACGACCACGGCCATGCGATCGTCGACCTCCCGCTGCATCCCCTGGCAGGCGTCACGGACAGCTGGGCGCTCGTCCGCTCCGTCGCCAAGGCGTACAGCCCCGATCTGCGCGTGGCCGTCCTGACCGGCGACGCCGTCACCGTCGACCGGGTGCTGGGGCGGCAGCAGCTCGGCCCGGGCTGGGTCAGCAGGCTGCTCCAGCGGGCGGTGGTGCATCTATGGACGTCGGGCGCCGTCGACCCGGTCGCGGTCGCGCGGTCCTATGGGGAGCGGCGCGACGGACTCGTACGAGCCCTGGCCGAGCGAGGAGTCGACGCCTATGGACGTACGGGGATGAACGTATGGGTGCCCGTCGCCGACGAGACCGGTGCTGTGGCGCGCCTGCTGCACGCCGGGTGGGCGGTCGCTCCCGGCGCGCGGTTCCGGATGTCCACGCCGCCCGCCGTGCGGATCACCGTCTCGGAGCTCTCCATGGACGACATCGGGCCGGTCGCCGACGCGATGGCATCGGCGGCCGGCCCTGTGCCCGCGCGCAGCTATGGCTGACTAGTGCTTCTGGCCGACAGGCCGGCGGGGCCGCCGGGGTCGACGGGGCTGACTTGGCTGGCCTGCTGGGGGCGTCGGGGTCTTCGGCCTGCTCTGGGTGAGCGCCGCGCCCGCGAGCACGATCAGCGCGCCCACCGGAGTGTTCCAGGACAGCTGCTCGTTCAGGAGGGCCACGCCGGCCGCGGTCGCGATGACCGGGATGAAGTACGTGACCATCTGAGCCGTGGTCGGGCCGACCTCGGCGACCAGCCCGTACTGCAGCAGCAGCGCGAAGCCGGTGCCCAGCGCCCCGAGCGCGACCACCGCGAGCAGCGGGACCAGCGGGAAGGACGTCGGCACGCTGGTGAACAGCGGGGTGACCACGGCGAGCTGGACGGTGGCGAGCAGCAGCTGGGCCCCGGTGAGGGAGAGATGCGAGTGGCTGCTGCCGGCCAGCGTCCGGCGGACGTAGATCCAGCCGATGGGGTAGCTGAGCGAGGCGAGCAGAGCCATGGCCGTGCCGCCGAAGTCGAGGCCCGAGAAGCCCTGCCAGGCGCCGAGCACCGTCAGCACGCCGAGGAAGCCGATGCCGAGGCCGGCGACCCGGCGGCGGGTGGGCCTGTCCTCGGAGAGGGCCACCAGCGAGAGGATCATGCCCCACAGCGGTGAGGTTGCGTTGCAGATGCCCGCCAGCGTGGAGGGGATCGTCAGCTCGGAGTAGGCGAAGAGCGAGAACGGCAGGGCGTTGAGGAGGAACGCGGCGACCGTCAGATGCATCCACGTCCGCAGGCCCTGCGGCAGGCGCTCCCGCCGCACGGCCATGGCGACGGCGAGCACCGCCGTGCCGAAGAAGAGCCGGCCGAAGGTGACCTGGAAGGGCGCGTACGCCCCGGTGCCGACCTTGATGAGCAGGAAGCTGAAGCCCCACACGGTCGACAGCGCCGCGAAACGGATACGCCAGTCGAGGGCGGGGCGGCGCGCGGGACCGGAGGGGGAGACGGGAGAGGCGGAGGCGGCGGAAGAGGAGGCGGCGGAGGGGAGTCGCGACGGGACTGCGGTGCTCATGACGTCCACGATCGCGCCTTGAATCTCGTAGGACAAGCGAGAATAAATTGCCGCTATCGCTTAGCATTGCTTACATGTTGAACCTGGAGCGCCTGCGTACCCTCGACGCCCTGGCCCGTCACGGCTCGGTGAGCGGCGCGGCGGACGGACTGCATGTGACGACCTCGGCCGTCTCCCAGCAGATGGCCAAGCTCGAGCGGGAAGTGGGCCAGCAGCTGCTGGCCAAGAACGGGCGGGGCGTGCGGCTCACCGACGCCGGCCGACTGCTCGCCGACCATGCCGCCCGCATCCTGTCCCAGGTCGAGCTGGCCCAGGCCGACATCGAGGCGCAGCGCGGCGAGGTGGTCGGCGAGGTCCGGGTGGGGGCCTTCCCGACCGCGGCCCGCGGACTCTTCCCCGCGGCGATGACGGAGCTGCGCAAGGCCCACCCCGACCTGCGCGTCCGCTCGCGCGAGCTGGAGCCCGAGCACGCCATCCGGCAGGTGGTCAGAGGAGACCTCGACCTGGCCGTCGTACTGGACTGGAGCAACAAGCGGCTGCCCGTCCCCGGCGGGCTGGCGCAGGTCCATCTGCTCGACGACGTCCCCGACGTCGCCATGCCCGCGGACCATCCGCTGGCGGGCCGGGACGAGGTGGACCTCGAGGACTTCGCCGACGACGACTGGGTGTCCTGGCCGGAGGGCGAATTCTGTTACGAGTGGCTGATGTTCACCCTGCGCTCCAAGGGCTTCGAGCCCAAGATCGCGCACATGGCGGAGGAGCACCACACCCAGCTCGCCCTGATCGAGGCGGGGCTCGGCGTGTGCGTCACGCCCAGGCTGGGGCGCGGCTGGGTGTCCGAGGGCGTACGGCTCGTGCCCGTACGCCAGGGGATGCGCAGGCACATCTACGCCGTGTGGCGGGCGGACGCGGACCGCCGCCCGTCGATCCGGGCGGCGGTCGGGGCGCTGCGCGAAGCGGCGAAGAGCGTGGAGCGGGGGGCGGATTGAGTGCGGAGACGCTGTGGCGGCGTACGTGGTGCGGCGAGCAGGGCGGGGTGCGGTACTCCGCCGTGGCGACCGGTCGGCGGGAGTCTTCGTCGGCGCTCTGGTGAGTTTGAGCGGGCGGCGCGACTCCGCATTGCTATAGCGAGCCCGAGCGGCTCGGCCCTCCGCGCCTGCTATAGCTGGCCGCCGGACAGTCTGCCAGCCAGGCAGTCGGCAGTCGGCAGCCGGTGAGCCGCCCGCTGGCTTTGCCCCGCGCCTGCCCAGGCTCTGCGGGCTCCTGCTGGGGCTCCGCCCCAGACCCCGCGCCTCAATCGCCGGCGAGGCTGATTCCCGTCGCCCGGGCCGCGCGGGCTTCCGAGGCTGATTGCGTCGCCCGGGCCGCACGGGCTCCTGGGGGGGGGCGGGCCCAGGGCCCGGGCCGCCGACGCCGCCGGGCCGGGAAAACGGGGCGCGGGCC
>NZ_JBFAYB010000101.1:0-29033 GCF_040681075.1 Streptomyces sp. NPDC051907
TGGAGTCGGCCGAAGAGGCGGAAGCCGTCGCACGCGCCATCGGCAGCAGCGATCTTCTGGCCTTCACCCTCTGCTTCAAGGCGCTGATCCTTCTCCCTCGTGACGGCACGTGCCCGACTCCTGGCAGATGGGCGCAGTGCACTCCTTGTCGATCACAGCTCGCAGGGCTTCTATGCGGGTGCGGGTCTTGGACTGCTTCGTCATGGGTGAGGGCTCCTGGCTCGTGGATGAGGGTCGGATCTTGCAAGAGGGGGGCCGCGCGGGGCGGGAGGGGATTCGCGTCCATCGCGCGGCCCCCGCGGGGCCGGTCGCCCACGGCGCACACAAGAAAGGAGGCTTGTGTGACGGCCGATACCGGCTGCGCCGACTCTGACCGGCGGGAGGGCTAGCCCCGCCACCCTGCACGGCGAGTCCCGACCGGGCCGGGCCGGGGGGCGGGGCGGGGCGGGGGCAGCTGGGACGGCGGCGACACGGGGGCATGCGTCGGCCCCGGCCGTGGGGGCGGAGCCGGGGCCGGGAGGACGGGGCGTGCGGGTCAGGGGCGGTCGGGGACGATGCGCACCGTGCGCTTGGGATCGACGTCGCGGCCCTTGGGGCCGTTGAAGTGGGCCTTGACGGGGACCAGGACGGGCTTGCACTCGCCTCCCGCTTCGATGATCGCGCGGTGCTGGTGCGGGTTCGGGCAGCGGTTCTGGTGCTTCAGCTTGACCTCCCAACGCAGTGTGTCGTCCTTCCAGTTGGGCTCGGGGACGTGCTCGGCGGTGGGTCGGGGCCGGGTGTCGGGGGCAGGGGTGTGGGCGGGCTCGCGGATGACGCGGATACGCCGCCTGGGCGGGGACTGCCTGGCGCGCTTGCGGCTGCGGCCGGGCTTCTTCGTGCCGTGGCCCGGCCCGGCGTGCTGGAGGACCGTCAGCGTGTCCTCGACCGTGGCGGGATCGCCGGGGCCGTCGGCGTCGCGGGCGGTGGGGGCGCGCAGGTCCCAGAACGCCAGGACGAGCGCGAGGGCGGTGGCCGGGTCGGGTGCGCCGAACCGGTGCGGGTCGCCGTAGCCGTTCAGGACTCCCTCGTACAGGGTGGTGACGCCGTTGGGGCAGTACGGGGCGAGGGGCAGCTTGGTGGACGCGGCCAGGAGCGGCGGCAGTCGGGTGGGGAGCAGTTGGGTGGCGGTGATGGTCTCGGCGGAAAAGGCGAGGTCGATTCCGGTGCCCTCCATGTGCCAGGCGAGGGCGTGGACGGGGTGCAGGTCGTCGAGGCGGATCGGGGTCGGGAGGTAGACGAGCCCGTCGCGGGCCGGGGCCGCGTCCTCCAGGCTCCCCACGATCACGCTGGCCTGGTTCGCCAGCGGGTGGCGGGCTATGCGGTCGGCCATGCTGTGCGGGGCGACCCATACCTCGCTGGCGCGGTAGGCGTGGGAGAAGTTCGCGCACATGGCGGCGTAAAGGCCGATGGCGTGGGGGTCGTCCACGAGGTCGCGGCCGGTCGCGGTGACGTGCATGGACGCCATCAGGTCGACGCCCCTGGGCACGCCGCGGACGGGCCTGCCCCAGAAGTCGGCGAGTTGCGCGCGCAGCCGTTCGGCGTGGCGGGCGTGGTCCAAGGCGGTGCGGGGCGCGACCGGCCCGGAGACCGGGGCGGGGGCGGGTATCGGATCCGCGGCGGGAGCGGCGGCGGGACGGGACGGGGTCTCGGACACGACAGGCGTCCTTCCGGGGCGGCCCGGCCCGAACACGAGCCGGTGCAGGGGCTGCTGACGACCGGAACCCTGGAACAGAATCGCCCAAACCACGCAACCCCCCGGCCCTGGCCGTACCCGCCCCCTGAGGGGGGCCGGGGTCGGGTCGCCGGACGGTCAGGCCTGGTCGCCCCGTCTGCAAGGAGGTCTTCCTCGGTGCCGGGGTCGTCGCCGATCGAGGCGATGGACGCGTACGGCAGTTGGTCGCCGATGCTGCGGTCGACCGGGTCGGCGGGGAGAAACACTGCGATGGGGATGGCGAACCGGTCCGGCTGGCGGGCGTTCCAGGCGGCGACGCAGTCGCCGCACGTGACACGGCGCGGGTCGGCGACGGCGACGCCGGGCGTGCGCAGAGGGTGTCGTCGTGCTCCTCAAAGGAGTCGGCGCGTGCGCCGAGGGCGATCCAGGCCCAGGGGTCGAGTCCGTCGGGCAGGTGGCGCAGCGGCTCGGCGAGGAGCGCTGCGGCGGTGCGGGCGACGGAGGCGGGTTGTTCGAGGCGGTCGGGCGAGGTCCTGCGGCGGGCCGGACAGGGCGATGCCGTTGCTGCCGGTCCAGAAGGCGATGGCGATCTAGCCGGCGCCGGACGGTGGCGCCGTCGACGTCGACGCCGGGGAAGAGGAGTTGGGCGCCGCTGTCGGCGTCGGCCCATTCGAGTCGGTCGGACATGCAGGGGTGCTCCTTCGGTGTGACGGGCGCCCGGGGCAGGCGTGGAGCAGCGTCGGGGCCAGGCCGGCAGGCGCGGCAAGCGGCGGGGCGACCGTCCGGGTGCGGGAGCGTCCTGCCGGCAGAACCGGCACTGCCCCGGGCGAGACCAGCCGCGCGACCCCCGGGGGCTGGGCCGGGTGCCGGGTGTGGTGCCGGCTGGTGGCGAGGGCGGAGGGGTGCGGCGCGGGCGGCGGACCCGGGTGGCATGGAGTGGCCCCCGACACCGTCCACGTACCAGGGTCGGGGGCCAGGCGACGGGGGGCGTTCAGATTGTGGCGGGCCGATCCCGCCCGTCGTCGGCGTGGTGTCCGACCCATTCGACGCCTGACACCACACCGGGGGCGGCGGCGCCCAAACTGGGCGCCGCGCCGTCGGCGATGAACTTCGCGGCGGCGGCAGGCGACACCCACCGGTCGCCTCGCGCCGGGTCGGACATCCACCCCGCGAGTTCGTCGGCGCAGGCGAACACCGGACTGATCGGAGAACCCTCAGTCACGGTCTCCCACAGTTGCCAGCCGTCGCCCTTCGGCGGGTCGGTCGGCTCCCACGCCTCGGCCTCGGCGCGCTGGCCCTCGTATCTCTTTAGGCTGCCGTGGCCCTTGCATGTCGGGCACCGGGTCTCGATGCCCTCGCGTTCGCAACGGGCTTCGATCACCACGTGTGCGCTGATATCGGCGTGGCCGAAGCCGGTGAGGGACCACTCGTTGATCTGCTCCGCGGTCGGCATGACGGGCCGGTCGATCTTCTGCCAGCCCTCTTCACGGCTCCAGGAATGAGTGAAGTCGTAGAGCCGCTCGGCCGCGACCAGGGCGTCGACGTCGTCTTGGCTCAGGTGGTGGGACCACTGTTGGTTGAACAGGTCGGCCAGACGCTGCGCTTCACGGACGGTGGCGGCTTCGCCGACGCCGTAGAACTCTGGTGCGGAGCGAATGTGTCGCTCGGCGACGGCTCGGACGGCGGGGGTGTCGTGCCGCCAGGGCTCGGAGCCTGTGTCGGCCGGGTCGAACGGGAGCTTGCCGTACCAGAGGTCGTACAGGTTCTGGGCCTGCGGCGAGTAGCCGCTCTCGCAGTCAGGGCATTGCTCCTCGCCGAAGCGGTCGGGTGTCAGGAAGCCTTCCCAGACCTTGTTCGACGGCCAGTCGAAATCGAGCGGCACTCGGCGTACTTCGCGTCCCATGGAATTAATCCTCGCATCCATACGGCGCGCGGCTTGTGCAGCCGGGGCGGTCGCACGGCACGCGGCCAGGGGTGGCCCCGACAGTTGCGTGGGGCGGAGCAAGCCAGGCAACTACGGTCGACCGGGCCGGGTACGGATCGATGGCCACAGGCCGGAGGCTCGGTAGCCCGGCCTGTGGGCGCCGGAAGCGGGCGGAGGCACGGAGAGAGAGCGAGCAGCGCGATAGGTCAGGCTCCCAAGCTCGTTCCCCGGGGTGGTCGGCGGTGACCGTGTGGCGGCACCGGGGAGAACTCTGGCCCGCCTGCGGGTCAGCCCCGGCTCCGCACGCGGAGATGCGCGGAGCCGGTGCCTGGACCGGGGGTCAGTGGTGAGTGATCGCCCGGATCGCGTCGGCGCAGCGCTGGGCGAGGAAGTCCAGGCCGTCCGTGGGGGCGGCCAGGGGCAGATAGACGCCGCCGTGGAAGGCTTCGACGCCGTCGGGGAGTTCGACGCCGTCGGGGAAGGCCGTGCGGTCGTACTCGATGACGAGGTCGCCTTCGTAGTCCTCGACCCATGTGAAGGCCACGTGGTGGGGGCCGATGAGCTCGGCGGTGGTCCCCCAGGTGCTGGGCTCGGTGCTCCAGCCGTCGCCGAGCCGTGCGGCGGCGGCCTCGGCGATGTGGGCAACGGTGATTACGGTCGTCATGGGCTTCCTTACGTGTCGGGAGAACGGAGGTGTGGAGCGGGCCGGGGAGGTGAGGTGAGGTGCTCGCGATCCCCGGGCCCGGCGGCTCCTACCGTGGCCGGGCGCAGGGCAAGGGCCGCAACCGTGCGGGCGCGGCCGGCACGCCGACGGCCCGGGACCCTGCGCGGGCGGCGGGGCTCGGGGCCGGGGGCGGCGTGAGGGCTGGCAAGGCCGGAAGAGCTGTAGCCGATCGGGGGACTGCACCGAGCCCGTACCCGCTAGCACGATGACGGCGTGGACGAGGAGACGACGGCCTGGCTCGCGTGGGCGGATGGCCTGTCGGCCGACGAACTGGCTGCGGAGCTTGCCCTGTTGGCGGCTCATGAAGCCCGCCTCGTGCAGGACCTCGAGGACGTGACGTGGACGCGGGAGGTCTTCAGGGGGTTTGCCACAGGCCCGCCTCCACCCGGGGCGGACTGACGCCCTCCTGTTCGACGGCCGCCGCCCCCGGCGACCCAACGCGGTACGAGGTGCGGCGGCGACCGGGGTGCGACGCGGGCCGGGGCGGCTCAGCCGGGGCGTCCCGCGCGGGCCATGTCCTTGAGCTCCCGCGTGGAGACGAACAGGTTGAAGGCGGCGAGGAGCAGGCCGGGCAGGGGGGCTGCGGGGTCGACGCGGCATGCCCGGTGGAGGGCGAGGCGGGCGAGGGCGCGGTCGTCGTCGTACCAGGCGCTGGCGGCCAGGAGCGTCAGCGGGGCGCAGGCGAGGCTCTCGTGGGGGTGGACGGCGGCGGTGGCCAGGTAGGCGAACAGGCGGCGGGCGGCGGAGTTGGTGTGGGTGTCGGGCAGGCTCATCGCCCAGTAGCGGACCGCGCCGTCGCTCAGGGCGAGCAGCAATGCGGCGGCGTCCCGGGCGGGCAGCGCGGTGGCGGCCGGGTCGGCGAAGGCGGCGGCCGCGTCCTCCAGGAGAGCGTGGGCGGCAGGCCGTGCGGTGCTGGGCGCGCGGGTCGCGTACGCGTCGTGGAGCGCTGCGCGCAGGCTGTCCGCTTCCATGCCGGTCAGCGGGGCGAGGGTGGCGGTGAGAGCGTCCTGGGCAGGGGCGGGCGGTGCTCCGGCGACGGTGAAGGCGACGGCCGCCGGGCCGGGGGCGGTCTCGGACAGGACCGTGCCCGGGCCGGGGGCGGTGTCCAGGTCCCACCACCGGCCGTCGCTGATGCACAGGGCCAGCCGGACGGCGACGGCGTGGCGGGCGAACGCCGCCGCGAGCATCCCGGCCAGCGGGGCCAGGCGGGCGGCGACGGTGCGGCCGTCCTCGCCGGGGCGGGGGTCGCCGACCAGGTAGAGCACGACCGCATCGGGTGCGGCGTCCAGTTGGGCGACGACCTTCCGGGCTCCGGCGGCGGCGTAGTCGAGCCAGGCCGACTCGGCCGCGGGGAGGCCCAGTCGGGCCGCAACCGTGCACCGGTCGCCGTGGAACGCGGCGACGACCACAGACTGCCGGGGCCGGTAGCCGATCAGGTACGGCATGGCCTCGGCGTAGTCGGCGGGGGTGCTCAGGCGGACGGCGGTCCAGTCGGGGAAGGGCATGAGGGCTCCGTTCGGCTCGGTGGTGTGGCCTCACCGTGCGGGACCGACGGGCAAGCACCGCAACCGCCATCCGTCGGCCACGGGACGGGGGGCGGTGCGGGCCACCGAACAGCCCCTGCACGAACAAGCGGGAGGCCACCGCCGGTACTGGAAGGTGGCAGACTCGCCGCCGTCTGCCGTCCTGCCACATGCGCTGGCCATGGTCGCTCCTGCGTTCTCGTTGTGCGCTGCTGAAGGCGGGCCGCCGGGCCTGATCCCGCCGAGGGACCGGGCCCGGGGGCCAGGGGAGTCTCAGGCACGGGCCGGTGAAGGCGGTGCCGGGGTGTTCTGCCGGTCGGCGCCTATGTGAAATCGTTGAGCGGGCCTTCGTCCATGGCGACTTCGACGGTCCCGGGCCCCCTATGCAGCAGGCCGCTGCGCCGGAGCTGCACGGTCGGCCGGTGCTCGGAGCCGCGTCGCGAGTACTGTTCCAGCGCGTGGACGATCACGACGTCCTCGGCGTTCTCGATCATTCCCGGGACCCGCAGTTCTGTGGACATACGCTGTGTTGCCTCATGTCGTGTTGCGGCTGAGGGAGTCAAGTGGCGTACGAATGGCGTCTGTTCTGGGTGGGCGACGGGGGCACTCCGGCAGGAGGCCGGCCCGTGCCCGGCTGGGAGGACTTGGAGGAGCGCGAGCGGGTGCTCGGGCTGCGCGAGCGGCAGCCGATCCTCGTTTCGCCGGATGGCCGGGTCGATCCTCGGCTGAGTGAGTGCCTGCGACGCTCGGCATTTTCGGCCAAAGCGCAGGGCACGCAGGTCACGTACGCCCCGCTCTACCGACTGTTCTTCACGTTTCTGTGGCAGCGCGGGCTGGATTGGGATGAGGCGTCGGAGGACGACGTCGAGGACTGGGAGGACTGGCGCCGACGGGGGGCGACGAATCCAGCGCCGGTTGGCGGTGGCACATGGGCGAAGGAGCAGGCCGCGTTGAAGCTGCTGTACGGCATCGCGGCCAAGCGCGGACTCGTACCGTCGAACCCGGTGACGCTCGCCTCGCCGTTGGACGTGAAGACCTCGGACGTGAAGTGGCTGTCGCCTCGAGCCTTTCGGCTGTGGCGAAACGTCGGGCTCGGCGGCATGCTGCCGGGCGGCCTGGAGGACGAGGGGTGGCGCGGCCGTTCGGCCGGCCGGGACACGGCGTACGCCGACCTGATGTACTCCAGCGGCCTGCGGCGCCGCGAGGGCGGCACCCTGCTCCTCTGTGAGCTCCCGGTCCTCGGGCGGCGGAACTACTACGCAGGCAGGGTGGGCCAGGCCGTGGCCAAGCGGGCCGGCTACACCTTCTACGTCGGCCATCCGGCGCTCCAACGGGTCGAGGGCTACCGGATGAGCACGCGCGCCTTGGCTGTGGCCCGCGCCCGGCGGCGCGGCGTCTACGACCGGTCTGCCCGACCTGCGCATCATCCAGAGGGTAAGCCGGGCGGGCCGCGTGCAGTGGATGAGCCGGGACGGGCGTGTGGGCGAGAGCGCGCTGGGGCGGCTGACGGCCGCCCAGCGGATGCGGTTGTTCATCGAGGGCGAGGACGGCCTGGAGCCGGCGTTGCTGTGGTTGACCGAGAGCGGGCTGCCGCTGCGGTACACGAGCTGGACGAAGGTTTTCGAGCGGGCGAGCGAGCGGTGCGCGGCCGCAGGGCTCGATGTGTTCGCGACGCCGAAGATGCTGCGGCACTCCATGGCCCTGCGGACGCTGATCGCGCTGCACAACGCGCTGGACCGGCTCGGTCTGACGCCCGCCGAGCACCTGCACTATGAGGAGGTGTACGGGCAGGTCTGGCTGATGGTCAAGGACATGCTCGGGCACCGCAGTGAGCAGGTGACGCGGGACGTGTATCTGGAGCCGGTGCGCGGGCTGCAGCTGGAGTCGTTGCTCGGCGACGACGATAACCCCGTGAACGCGGAGAAGATCGCGGAGCTGGCGGCGCGCACGGGCCTGATCTTGGATGCGGCGTGAGCGGGCGGGGGCGCCGGGCGACGCTGCCGCCGACGGACTACCGCAAGGCGCCGGTGGCGGACGCGGACGGCCTGGTCATCCGCCCGGTCAGCGGCGCCGGGAAGCCGCTGGGCGTGTGGGACTTTAGGGACGGTCCTGGACCCGTCGACTTCCGGCGGGCGCTGGTGGCCGGGCTGGCCGAGCAGGGCCGGGGCTGGGGCAGCGAGGACACCTACCAGACGAACGCCAGCACGCTGCGGCTGCTGTTCAGGGACGCGGCGGCGGCCGAGCCGCCCGTCGCCGCGACCGAGCAGATCACGGTGGAGTGGTGGAAGCAGTGGACCCGCGACATCCACGTCCGCCGGGTCCTGGCCGCGGTCGTCCGGCGGGCGCCCGGAGTGCCGGAAGCGACCCGGGTGTTCCTTCAGACGCCGCGGCGCCGGCCCCCGGCCCGGCGCGGACGCCCGCGCAAGCAGGCCCACACCCGGGAGCAACTGCGCCGGATCCGGGACGCGGCCGCCGCGACGGTGCGCGCCGGGCGGCTGCGGATCGCGGCGAACACCGCGATCCTTCAGCGGTGGAGGGCAGGGGCGATCGAGTGTGGGGACGGCGCCTGGCCCCTTGGTGAGGTGCTGGACGTGCTGGCCCGCACCGGGGACCTTCCGCGCTACCCCAACAGCGCCGACCACGCGGTGACCGCATACGCGGAGCGCGCGTGCGGCTTCGAGGGCAACGCCGCCTCGCTGAGCCGGCTCTTCGCGACGCCGGCGGAGATCGGGGCGGCGGCCGTGCTGCTGATCGTGCACGAGGCGTGGAACCTGTCGGTGCTCAAGAAGATGGACGTGCCCACCTGGTGGCCGAACGCGGACCGCGAGGACCCGGCCGTGCACCAGGTCGACACGGACAAGGCGCGGCGCGGCCGTCGCCGGCACACGAGCAACACGCTCGTCGACGTCGGTGAGGGCTCCAGCGGCCGGGCCCTGCGGCACGTGCTGGAGCTGACCGCGCCGGCCAGGACCACCCTGGAGGCGCTGGGCCGTCCGACGACGAAGCTGCTGGTCGGCCACCGCGGCCTCGGCGGAAGCGAGAATCTGCGCGACCACGCGCTCGGCAAAGCCCTGGACGGGGCGATCCGGCGCTGGCAGCAGCAGGTCCGCGCCAGCGGCGTCGACCTGCCCGCCCGGGTCAACTCCCAGGCGCTGCGCCACAGCGCGCAGGCGCACCACGGCCGGGCCCGCAACAACACCCAGGCCACCCACGAGCGGGACTACCAGCTGAAGGACGAGAACGTCCGCGCTGCCTCGCGCGGCGCGGTGGAGCTCGGGCTGACCCAGGCACTGGCCTCCGCCCGACAGACGGTCGCCATGCGCCTGGTCGAGGAGGTCGACGCGCAGGGCGAGGTGAGTGCCGAGCTCGTCGCCAAGGAGGCAGGAATCGACGTGGAGGTGGCGCGCCGGATCGTGGCCGGCCGGCTGCGCACCCCGGTCGCCTCGTGCGCGGACTTCCTCAACTCCGACCACAGCACGGCAGGAATGCCGTGCGCCGTGTCGTTCCTGCTGTGCTTCGCCTGCCGCAACGCTGTGGCCACCGGACGCGACTTGCCCCGCATCGCCTACCTGCACCAGGCGCTGGAGTCCCTGCGGTCGGCTGTGACCCCGGCGGTGTGGGCCGCGGACTGGGCGACGCACCACGCGCGGATCGGCGACTTCCTGACCACCTACACCACCACAGACGCGCGGCCCCATCTGGTCGCCGCCGTGGCCGACAGCGAGCGGGAGCTGATCCACGCGATGCTGGAACGGAGGCTCGACCCATGAGTGCGTCCTTGCCCGTCCCCGCCGGCCCAGAAGTCGTCGACCCGGCCCCGGACACCTTCGTTCTCCCGTTCAACCGACTACGGCCCGGCTTCGACCCGGGGCAGCTACCGCGGTTCCGCGATCTGGCCTGGCACCTGGCGCTGATCAGCCCCAAGGAGTCGAACCGCTCGCTGGTCATCGACTGGAGCCGCTGCCCTGCCGGGCTGCGGCCCGGCATGATGCGCGCGGCCTTCGCCGAGCTGAACATCCCAACGCCAGCCGTGCTGCTCCAGCAGCGGGCCTCGCGCTCCACCGCCCAACCGGGCACGCTGCGCCACAACTTCCAGATCTGGACCCGCTTCGCCTCCTGGCTCGACGGACGCGGCATCACCAAACTCTCCCAGGTCACGACCGGCGACCTGGAGGACTACGCCGAGCACCTGCGCCCGCTCGGCCGCCGGTGGCGCACCGACGCCAAGGCCCTGTCGGTGATCTCGCGGCTGTGGGCCTACGCCCCCTACCTGCCCGAGAGTGACCGGCTGGTCATGCCGCCGTGGGAGGACCCGGCCGCGGTCATGTCCGACTTCCTCGGCACCAACGACGACACCCCGGACGGCGAGAACAACGTCGCGATCGTGCACCCGGCCGTCATGGCCCCGCTGCTGGTGTGGGCGCTGCGCACGGTCCTGGACCTGGCCCCGGACCTCCTGGCCGCCGCCCGGGAGCACCGCCGGCTGCTCGCCGCCATCCCCGCCCGCGCCCCGCTCGGCGGCACCGAGACCACGGTGGCCCACCTGCGCGGCCTGCTCGTGGCCGGCGAGAAGCTGCCCTCCAGCGGGGCGCCCGGCGCCCCCGCCGTGCTCGCCCGCCATCGCGGGGCGCTGCCGCCGAAGGCCAACACCTTCCTGGCCGGCACCCTTGGCGCTACCACCTCCCAGGTCGCCCGCGCCCGCGGCATCCTGTCCGACGAACTAACCCCGGCCGACTTCGGCCCCGCCCCACTCCTCGACGTTGCGCTCACCGCCCGGATCGGTACCACCTCTTGGCGAGAGGAGATCGGCTTCGACGACGTCGACGTTCTGGTGCTGCACCTGTCCACCGCCGCCCTGATCTGCTGCGCCTATCTCTCCGGCATGCGGCCCGAGGAGGTCCTGGCCCTGCGCCGCGGCTGCTGCACCCGCGTGGAGCGCGAGGACGGCACCGTACGGTTCGAGGTCCGCGGCCGGCACTTCAAGGGAGTGCTGGACGAGGACGGCAACGCGATCGGCGAAGGAGAGGAGCGAGCGGACCCGTGGATCGTGCTGGAGCCCGTCGCACGCGCCATCGCCGTCGTCGAGGAACTCGAAGACGGCGAGCAGCTGTTCACCCGCACCCTCTACCGGTACGCCAAGGGCACCTCCATGCCCCGCACCGGACTGTCCTCCGACACCGCTCTGGAAAGGATCCGCGCCTTCACAGCCTGGGCCAACCACCTCGCCGCCGCCCACAACCGGCCCCACGAGCTGATCCCGCCCGATCCCGACGGAGCCGTCGCCCTGCGCCGCTTCCGCCGCACGCTGGCTTGTGCACGCTCGGTCAGTGACCAAGTAGCTGTACGGTCCGCGGGTGTTGAGACATGGAGCCTGGTCAGTCCACTACAGCTCGCGGGACCTGCCGCAGCCTGATCCGCAGCCCTGGCACCTGCGACTTTCCCCGGACGAGTGGGAGCTATGGCTCGATGACCTGGGCGTTCCTGATGGCACGCCGTACCTGTTGTCACCGCGCTTCGCCTACGACACGGACCTGAACTCGTACTTCCATCGGGTGAACCTCTTGGAGGGCCCGCTGAACAGTCAGATCAACCGGGCGTCGGCCCTCTGCAGGAAGCTGAACTTCCTGCATCAGAGCCGGAGCGAGAAGGACTGGCGGGACGCGACCGAGGCCGATCACACGGCCTACCACTACTGGCGGCGCCTTGATCCCCGCGGGCCGCGGGTCGACGGGGACACATGGAGCCAGGAGGTCTCGCACATCCAGCAGTTCTACGTCTACGCGAAGCGCAAGCAGTGGGTGTCGGAAGTGCCGATCCCGCAGCGGCCGCGACGTGATGGGAAGGCCGAGCAGAAGGGAAACAGGCGCCGCTCGAAGCCGGTGGATACCGGGGAGACGGTGCCGACGACGTACGCTCACGACACAGGTGGCGAGGTGATCGAGTGGCTTCCCGCACCGTCTTACCGACGATGGCGGGACGTGGGAGTCCTCGGCTATGACCGAGAGGGCCTGCCCCGGGACAACTTCCGCGGCCGGTGGGCGTCGCGCAACGGGACCTTCACTGACTCCACGGTCCGCACCGGCCTGCGGCTGGAAGAGCAGGCCAGCCGCCTGATCACGGAAGTGCCGACCGGACCCGGCCCGGCCGGCTACAGCAAGTCCTGGCTGCCCAAGGCGATCGCGAAACGGAACTCCGCGCGATGGGTCTACGAGCCGGCCTCGGTCCGGCGGGACCTGACGGCCTACGCGGCCGAGGACCGGCAGTGGGTCATCGAGGAGGCCCGCGACGCAGGCCGCTACCGGAAGATCCGCCGCCCGATCGTGATCTTCGACCCGCAGAGGCCGCACCTGGCTCAGTACACAAGCGGCATTCACCGCGGCGAGAAGATCGACGTCCGGCTGCTCGGGCCGCCCGAGCGTCGGCGGCTGCTGATCGATACTGAACAGGGCCTGGAGCCCGCGATGTTCTGGCTCGGCGAGAGCGGGATGCCGCTGACCTTGTCGGCCTGGAAGGACATGTTCACCACCGCCAACCAGCGGTGCGAAGAACAGGGCCTGGACCTCTTTGCCCACGCCCACCTGCTAAGACACACATTTGCAGTCATCACCCTCGAACAGCTCCAACGCGGGCACATCGCCGCACTCGGCGACATGAACCCGGCCCAGCGACTGCACTACCAGCGGATCTTCGGCGACCCCATGGACTGGGTCCGCCGCCGACTCGGACACGCCTCACAGCTGTCGACCTTGATCTATCTGCACGCCCTGCAGGAACTGGAGATGGAGACCCGCATGGCCCTGGTTCCTGACACCTGGGAGGACCCCCGCGACACCCTGGCCGCGGCCCTGGGCGACGAGAAGCCCCCGAAGGATCTGCTCGGAGAGAAGGAGACGACGCCGTGACCCGCCGGGGCCGGGGAAGCACCGGGCCGGGCCGTCGATCAGCTCTGCCAGCCGCGGACTACGAGGCCCCAGCGTTCGTTCACGAAGGGACATCAGGAGGACTCGTCGTCGACTTCTACGGTGAGGACGGCCGGCGGGGCAAATTCGATGTCGGCAAGCTGCCGTTGCCCGGGTGGCACCCTCTCCTCGCCGAGGCATTCGCGATGCGGACCGGCCCTGGCGGCGGACTTCGCACTCTCTCCGGAGCCCAGAACAGGTGGTTGCCCCTCCGGCGATGGACGTACTTCCTGGCCTCGCTGGACCCCCAGCCTGTGGTGCCGGCGCAGCTCACGCGCTATCACGTCAACGCCTTCCATACCCGCACGGACTCTGCGGCAGGCACGCGGCAGAGGGACATGGCGGAACTGCAGGTGTTGTTCGGGCAGGAGAAGATCCGGGACCAGATCCCCATGGAGGCTCGCGACGCGTTCGCGAGGCGCCTTCCCGGGCCCAGGACGAGTCCGGAGGGCGGATACTCGGCCGGCGAACTGGACCGGCTGACCGCCGCTGCGCGGGCGGACACCGCCCGGATCGTCCGGCGCATCCGCGCCGGCGAGGAGTTGGTACGCCGCCAGCGGGACGAGTCCGAGGGCATCCCTCCACAGCAGCAACAGCTGGCCCAGGTGCTTGCGGGCATGGCTGAGACCGGGGAAGTCCCTCCGGGCACGGGAATTGATCAGTGGCGGGAACGGCGTGAACTCGCTGCCCGCCTGTTCCTGACCTGGAACGACCTGGCTCCGCTGATGGTCCTCCTCGCCATCGCGACGGAACGGAACGGCGAGACGCTCAAAGAGTTGCCCGCCTCTCACCGGCTCCTCGAGGACCGGGCGGTCGAGGTTCGCCTGGTGAAACGGCGCCGCGGGGCTGACCGCTGGTTTGAGACCGTGACCTGGGAGATCGGCCCGGAGGGACGCGAGCTGCACACACCTGGCGGTCTCTATCTCCTCCTGCTTGAACTGACTGCTCGCAGCCGGGCGTTCTGCGGATCGCCGTCTGCGCTCTGCGTGTGGCGCAACGGCCACCGCGTTCACGCGAGGGGGACGAGACACGAGCACTACGCGCCATTCGAGGCGGATCTGCGGGCCGGCGGACAGCTGCATCTGAGCACATGGGCGGCGACGCGCACGAGACCCATCCTGGCCGACCCGCCTGCACCGAACGAGTCGGCGAAGGGCCAGGAGCACGCCGTCTCCTCCGTCGAGGTGCCACTCCAGGTGACCTTCAACAAGATCAAGACCAGCCTTGATGCCCGACGGACCCGCCAGCTGGGTGGGCACCTGCCGTCCTCGGCGAGGAGCAACACGGCCCAGGTGCTCTACACCAACTACCTCCGGCCGGACGCGGCAACCCGTGAATGGGCAGAGAGCGTGATGGCCGACGCGCTCGCTGACGCTGAGCGGGCTGCCCGGGACGCGCACGCCGAGATCGTCCGCCGCCGCGGCAGCCCCACCGTCATCCCGAGCGGCAGCACCCCGGACCAACTGACAGGAGCCGGCCTGGCTCCAGGAACCGCGCATGATCTGGCCCACGGGCAACTCGACACGGCCTGGAGTGCCTGCGGGGACTTCCAGCATCATCCGGAGACCGGCAAGCCCTGCGGCGACTCGTTCCTGCTCTGCTTCCTCTGCGGCAACTGCTTGATCACCCAAGATCACCTACCGCGCCTCCTGGCTCTCCTCGAGGCACTGGGAGGTCTGCGGCAACGGATGAGCGAGGACGAGTGGTGGAGACGTTACGGCCTCGTCTGGGTCGCTGTCCGCCGCGACATCCTCGGCAAGTTCACCCCGGCACAGGTCGCCCAGGCACAGAAGGAACAGGTCCCCGACGCCCTCCTCGATCTCGTCGAAGCACCCTGGGAGACGCCTTGAACAGCCTCATGAGCGTGGGCATCCACGGCTCGCCACAGCAGAGCGCGAACCCGTACGTCCTGGCCGGGCGCCCGTTGCGACAGGGCAGCCGCCTGGAGGACACCGCGCGCTTCAGCGACGACGTCTGGCGCCTGGCGCCGGCGATCGTCCAGGTCCAGGAACGGACCGTAGTGCTCAACTTCCCCACGATCCCCGCGCGATTCCGCCTCGCCACCAAGCGCTTGTTCTATGCTCTGCTCTGTCCGGAACTGGAATCTCCACCTGGTGAGGACCGCCCCGCGATCGCCTCGGTCCGTAGTGCATTCGGGGAGCTGAAGCGCCTGCTGACCTGGCTCGACTCGAGGTGGCCCGCCGACCGGGTCGAGCTGTCCGCCATCTCTCCCGCCGACTTGGACCGCTACAACCGGCACCTGCTGACACTCTTCCCTCACCGGGACGGGGCCCGGGAGGCCGCTCGCGCCGCGGTTCGACTTCTATGGCGTTGGCGCCTTCACCTCGGGAATGACCAGCTCCGATTCGATCCGCTGCACCTCGATGGGTGGGGCGAGGAACGAACCCACCGTGGTCGGGAGAACGGGACCGGCCGACTCCCCGAAGACGTTCTGGGTCCCTTGCTGGTCTGGGCGTTGCGCTTCATCGACGACTTCGCACCGGACATCCTCGAAGCGGACCGCAAATGGCACGAGAGACGGGCCGTCGGCACGGGACGGGTGACCAGTCACCGGGTCGACGAACGGCTGCAGCAGCTTCTTGGAGACCACATCGAGGCACGGCGGCCCCTGCCCGGCCATCAAGGAAAGATCAACATCAGTCAGCTCGCCGCCACGCTGAGGTGCCACCGCCGAGAAATCACCAAACGCCGCGAGGCCATCGACGCGGTCGCTGCTGTTGTCGGCGTTGCGGATGCCGCCTTCGTCGATGAAGGAATCCAAGGCGTCCTGGACGGCCGCCCCTGGATCAAGGCGGTCACCGTCGACCACACGCTGCCCACCAGTCTGGCCGCCCTCGCACGCCACCTGCAGTCCGCCTGCTACATCGTGATCGCCTTCCTCAGCGGCATGCGGGACAGCGAGGTCAAGCACATCAAGCGTGCCTGCGTCGAGGCTAAGCGCGACGAGGACGGCAATGCCTACCGCTGGCGAGTACACAGCCGAGCCTTCAAGGGCGAAGAGGACGCAGAAGGCGTCGACGCGACATGGACCGTCTGCGAGCCCGTCGTCCGTGCAATCCGGGTCCTTGAGCAGTTGCAGCCCGCTGGCCAGAACTACCTCATGAGTGCCCTCCTCCACGGACCGGGCCAGCCGAAGAAGGCCGGCGTTGATCGAGCCGTCGGCGTCGGCGCCACCAATCAAAACCTCAATCTCTTCGCCGGCTTCGTCAACGAGCTCTGCACGGAGCGGGGACGCACCGACACCATCGCCGCTGGCCAGGGTCATGCACTCCGGCTCAAGACGAGAGTCTTCAGAAGGACTCTGGCTTGGTTCATTGCGCGACACCCCGGCGGAGTCATCGCTGGGGCCCTGCAATATCGGCATCAATCAATCCAAATGTTCGAAGGATATGCGGGGACCAGCGATTCCGGCTTCCGGGCCGAGGTCGAAAGCGAGCAGGCCATCGCCCGGGGCGAGGTCTACATGGAAATGATCGACTCCCACCAGCACGCGGGACTGGCCGGTCCGGCCGCCGAAGAGGCAGCCCGTCGGCTCGCAGACTTCGGCGAGCGCGCGCAGTTCCACGGCCAGGTCGCGCTGGACAGACACCGCCTCAAAAGGACCATGAAGCGTCACGACCCGGCGATCTATCCCGGCGAGTACATCACCTGCGTCAACGATCCGGCCAAGGCCCTCTGCGAGAAGGCCCGCCGCGGCAACAGCGAAGGACTTCCCTCGCACGGCGGCTGCCTGCCGTTAGCCTGCCGCAACGTCACGCTCACCCCCGAGAACATCGCCGCCTGGCAAGGCGAGATCGTCCGCATCGACGGGCGCATCGCCTCGCGGCCGATGCTGCCGCCCCGTCTTCGGCGGTTCCTTGAGAGCCGACGGGCCGAGATCGTCGAGTTCCTGACGGCGAACAGGCAGCAGGCCGTTCCGGCATGACCCGCAACGTCCCCGACCTGCCCGAGGCCCTGGTCCGCAAGCACCTCCAAGAGGTGCTGGACACCTGCCGCGAGACCAACAAGCAGCCCAGCGTCCTCATGCTGGCCCGCCGCCTAGACCTGACCAACACCACCTTCCGCCGCCGCTACCCCGACATCGCCCGAGAGATCGCTGATCACCGAGCCACCCCCACCGCCCCTCGCAGCGGACCGACCGCACACGACAGACTCGTCGCCCGCAACGCGAAACTCCGCCGACACAACCGCGAGCTGACCGCTCAACTCACCCTAGCTGCTGCACAGATCCAGCACCTTTCCCTGCGCAACGAACGACTCCAAGAGGCACTGGAGGAGACGTCGAACGTCACGAGCATCACCAGCAGGGCCCCACGCCGTTGAACATGTGACCTCGCGCTCTGGACACGCGAGACGCTGACGGCGTGATCACTGCGAGTCGCCGTTTGCCTGCCCCTCCGCCGCACACAGTCTCACCCGATGACGCTGAACGTCGACCTCGGCAACCCGGACCGTGATCTGATCGCCCTCGCGCACGAGCTGGTCAGGGGTCACTGCTGGCTGGCTCGTCATCTCGGACAGGTGAAGGAGCCCTTCCACGTCCGGGGCGACGCGCACGAATACGCCGAATGGGACGATCTTCGTGACAGTACCGCGGAGGACCTGACCCGATTGATCAGAGAACTCGATCAGAGGGTCTTTCTGCAGGGCCTTCATCGAGATCGCGACCTGTCCCTGACGCGTTTCGGCGATGAGCACCTCGGCGGTGATCCTCTGGCCGGCCTCGACCGCTTCCGAGGGGTGACTGATCCACGACCAGGTCAGTTCGGGCACACGGATGAAGCCAGTGCATAGCCCGTCGGGCTCGCCGTCGAGATGGACGAAGACGCCGAAGTTGTGAACCTCCGACACGGTCCCGGAGACGATCTTCCCTGGCTGGAGCGCGAGCAGGAAGGTCCGGAGCTCGGGGTTCTCGCAGGCGCGGGCGGACAAGTGCAGTTCTCCGCGCCACCGTCCGATCTCCTCAGCATCGAGTTCCTGGCCGATCTCGAAGACCTCAGACGGGTGGTCGATACGGCGCATCGACGCCTCTTCCCGGGAAATTCGGCCAACTTCGTTGTTCCCCTCGCTCGACGCCCCGAGCACGACTAGGACGTCTGACCTGTCGAAGCCGGTGACGGTTACCCTGCGGACCGGACCGGGACGGAGCTTGTTAAGGAGCGACTGCAGGCGAGGATCGGAACCGGGCTCGGACATGGGCGGAGCCTAGCCCGAGTGCCTCCCGAGCGCAGCGGACATGCACTGCACCAGGCACCGCTTCTGTTCGGTGGTGGGCACGCGTCCCTCGCCGTTAGGCTTCGGGACCGGACGAGAGAAGATCACGTATGGACCCCCGCCTGCCCCGCCTGCGCCGGAAGCTCGCCCAGATCCCCTTCAGCCCTCTTCGCAGCCACTCCTTCGGCGAGGAGAAGCATCGCTTCCAGCTCGGGCGAACCGTCAGCCCGGCGACGCTCGACGCCTTCGAGACTGACCACGGAGTCGTGCTTCCTGCCCCCTACCGCGACTTCCTGACGTTCCTTGGCGCGACCGGGGCTTCCCCGTTCTACGGACTCCTGCCGCTGAGCCGGTGCGAGCTGTTCACGATGGACCCGAAGGGGGCCGAGGATGGGGCCCCGCGGGGCTTCACCACGGTCGAGAATCGTGCACGTCCAGGCGACAGGTTCCTGCACATCATCGAAGCAGGATGCAGCGACGTGGTTCTGCTGGGAGTCACGGGACCGCTGACCGGCCGCATCGTCACGGGCAACTCCGATGGCTTCTGGGGCCCCGACCTCTCGTCGGCCCCCGACTTCATCGCCTGGTATGAACTCTGGCTGGACGAGATGGCGGCAGGTCACGACAGCCGGGCGCTCGAACTGACGTCGCCCGCCAGCCGCAGCGCTGAAAGACGCGCGCGTCCCACCTCATAGCAGCTCCGGACGGTATCCGAGGACATCGGTCCTCACTGACATTGATCAAGAAGATCGTGCGTCAGTGACTCCCAAAACCATCTTGGAACGACATCCATGACGACTGACGGCTTCATAGCCACGAGGAGGCCGTTGCAACCTGCCAGTGGTCAATGGTCAGCGCAGAACAGCGTCCACAACATCGCCTGGTTCATCTACCGCCAGCCCGGCGGCCGGATCGCGCTCGCGGTGCAGTACGGCCACGCGGCCGCCGCCCTGTCGGAGTCCTACGCCGGCCGCTCGAAGGCCGACATGCTCGAGGTCCTGGACCAGGAAAAGGGCCTGGCCCTGGCCGAGACCCTCACCGAGGCCGGCGAACGCATCGCTGCCGGCGAGAAGGTCAGCGGCCCGGCCGCCGAACGCTACCGCGCCGCGGCCGCCGAGTTCTCCGCCCGCTACGCCGGGACTTACCTCGGCAAACGCGAACTGCGCGCGCTGGTCGCCAACCCCCGCCTCCAGGTCTACGAGGACCCGAAGGCGTTCTTGACCTGCAACCATGACGCGTTCACCGCGCTGTGCAACCCCGAACGCGACCGGGCGGACGACGGCGGCCGCCGAACCCCCGACCACTCCCGCTGCCACCCGGCGTGCGCGAACGTCAGCCGCACCGACAGTCAGATCACCGCCCTGCGGGCGGAGATTGCGCGGATCGACGCGGACGCCGACGCCGGCCTCGACCCCTACCCCATCGCCGCCCGTGAACAGCAGCGCAAGGCCCACCTCACCGCCAGCATCCGACGCCACGAGGCCCAGCAGCGGGCCGACACCGAAGTCGAGGAGCGCCGATGAACACCCCCGCCGCGGCCGTTCCCGGCCCGCGCGACGGCGCGGCGCTGGCTCAGCTCGTCGGCGAGGCTCTCGCCCACGCTCACGCCGACACCGAGGACACCGCGGAGATCAGGGCCATCACCGACGCCATGGTGCGCCTGCTGATCGGCGCCCCGCTGCACTCCGACGGCAAGCTGACCGTCGTCTCCCTGGCCACCGAAGCCGGACTGCGCCGCAACAAGCTCACCCACAAGCACACCGGCCTCAAGGACCTGTTCTACGCCCTGGTCAAGGCCCGCACCCCCGGCCCCGAAGCGCTGCCCGACTCGGCGCGGTCCCGCGTGGCCAAGCAGCAGCAGGACTTGGCCCGCGTGCGCGCCGAACGCGACGATCTCCGCAGCCAGACCCAGCTGATGGCCCGGGTCATCCAGGTCCTGGAGGTCGAGAACCATCGACTCAAGGAGGCCAACCAGGCCCTGGAGGGGCGGCTGGCCGACCACATGGCAGTCCCCAACCTCGCTCGACCTCGCCGGCCCTGACCCGTACCCGCCAACGCAGAGCGGGCGGCGCCCGCCGGGTGCCGCCCGCTCCTTTCGCCCTCCGCCAGATCGTTACATTGAGCGCCCCGGAGACCAAAAGCCGGCGGGTTCGCGGATACCGACGTCTGACAAGTGCAACTCAGGAACTGATCGGGCGTGGGTTGAGCTGGGACTCGAGAAGTTGGTTCGTTCGCCAACCCATCCGAACGGGCACTTCGTAGAGTCGCCCAGAGGCAAACCTGGCCCAAAAGTGCCGAAGGCCGGGTACGACGACCTTGACGACATCAATGCCAAGGTCTGGCCGGGTCTGGTTTACCACCAGAGTCTCCATGCCGCGATCCGCAGCGATGCGGACGCAGTGCTGGACGTCGGCTGCCAGGTCGGGTGAGGCGTGGTTCTGCATTTCATGCAGAGACGTTGCCTCCATGTCTGGGTGCGGGAGCAGATATGGTTCGCTGGCAACAGTTGCCTCCTCGAACCAACTCGCGTTGTCGGGGTCGTCGATGGAATGATCTCCCGCTGATTCGACTAGCGCTAGCATTTGGTTCATTTCGGTCAGGGCGCGCAGAAGGGCAACCTCCGGGTGGAGGTGAGTACCGTAACCCTGGATGATCATCTCAGTTGAGCTGTCGGTGCATCGAGAGATGGCGGCAAAGCTTGGAATTCCAAGGTCCGTGGTAATGTCCAGGGCCCACAACTCTCGGTTCCTGCGGCGGTATTCCTGCCGTAGAGAGGACACGTAGGGGTCCTTCACCGTGGACAGGTCGACTGCAGGACGGCGAAGTCGGTTGTACCACCAGATGGCCACGCTGTCGCGTTCGACCAGTTCCAAGAACCCCTGCAGCACGGCATCCTCCATGCTGCTTCCGGAGGCGCATCCGTTCGAGTCTGCTCGGCAGAATAGGTGTCCCGGCTCTACCGGGGCACCGTAGAAGCAGAATGCGGTTGGCAGATAACGGATACTGCCGTCAGTAATATTCTGGGCGGGTGTCCAGCTGATAGGGCGATGTTGATCGAAAGGATCGGGCACCCAGGCAAAGCTAGAGTGGCTCCGGTTCCATGCTTCTCTTGTCTGGTACTGAATTTCGCTCACTTGGAGCAGATCTTTCGGGTGCACGGCCTGCCTGCCGAGATCCGTGTAGCTGGCCACGATTTTCGGCTCATCGCCGGTGTACTCGCCGGAGATTCGCTCGAGTGCCTCGCACAGTGCGCTCGCGCGCGCCTGTGCGTCAGTCACTCCCTTGCCAGCGCTGCCCGATGTGCTGTGGTGGCGAAGTTCGGCAAGGCTCCGGGCGGGCCGCCCGCCTTTCACCACGCCCGCGTACACGGTGACGAGGTCGCTTCCGGTCTCGTAACGGGTGAGTTCGGAGACGACTCCGGTCAGCGGACTCACATGATGGCCGAACTGCCGTAGAACCTTCTCCGGAGAGGAGCTTCGATGCCCTCCGTCCGTGATATAGCTCTTTCGCCGGCTCTCCAGGACCACCCGGCCGGGGGCTCCTTGGTCCAGATCTCCGCAGGAATGGCATTGCGGACGCCGGACCACGGGGTGGCGCACCACACTCATGCCGAGCAGGTCCAAGGTGGCCAGGTGGCCGGTGAGAGGGGACGACCTCGACCGCAGCCACGCCGCTACCTGGCCCGCAGCGATGCCCAAGGTGGCCGCAGCAGTCGTCGGGAGGCCCACGGCGGTCTGCCGCGACATGACGGTGGAGCTTCCCTGCGAGCGCACGTACTCATGCGAGCGCAAATTGTACCGGAGGCGATGTGCGAGACATTCCCAGCACCCCGTCCCCCCGGGGACGAGTAGTGGCCCAATCCATGAAGTCGCTCCCCCCGTCCTCAAGAGCATCCACGGGCGCTCAGTCTCCAATGCCTCGGCGTTGACTTCGGCAAGGCACGGATCGAGGTAGTCGGAGGTGAGCACGACCGTCAGGGCGGGCTTACCCAGTGCTGCTGAATCGTCAGTGGAAACCCCCAGGATGGCCAAGGCGTCAACGAACTCCTGTCGCGCCGAGGCATGGCCTTCCAGGCAGTTCACGGAAGCCCATGCCCCGGTTGCTCCTGCCGCCACCCCCACCGAATGCGCCGACCAGTAAGCCTCCTGGTTCCGCGGAAGCACGGAAGCGGTGCTCCTCAGGACTCCACGAGCCTCAAGCCGTTCAATGGCATAAGCCACCGCAACGGCGGAGAACTCGTCGGACACCTCGGTAGCAAGGTCGCTCAGACTCCGGGTGCCGTCCATGAGGGGCAGCAATCTGGCGTATAGACGTCCATTGAAGAGCGTCCCGCTGGTCTCAGCGAGCAGGACGGCCGCAGTGTCCCCATCTGATTCCAGGTGCAGATGGTCGGCCAGTGCCAGCTGATCAGTCGGGGTCATCTTCCACCATCCATGGTTCGTGCCGATCCTCCGAGTGCGAACTCGCCGACGGACGACTCGACCAACGGGGACGAGCCGATGACACGTGAGAACAGCTCCGAGTTGCCGCCACCGATAGCGCATGGCGCAAGGCTCATGGCGGTTGCGACGAGGTACATGGTCTGAAGCAGGCAACCAACGTGTTTCAACGTAAGCGCATAGGCGATGGTCTCGTATTTCCATGCGATGCGCTGGAATCGGGATGTGACCACGATCAGCACCTGCGGCCGTGGGTGTGCCATAGAGAAAGCAGCGTCATCCATCAGGGCTTCGGTGTCTGCGCCAGAATCGGCAACACGGCAAAGGACGTGTTCGCCTACCCGGTAGTGATATAGACCGGGTTCCAGCCCGGGGCAACTGTTCACCAGAATGTACAATTCAAGCTCGTGCAATCCGCCACCCCCCGGGTATGGGCGGCGGCTCACCTGAACGACGTCGATGTCGTCGGTGAAATGGCTGCTCGCGCAGTGATGCAAGAACACACCCAGACTTTCAAGGGTGATTGGCGCGTCGTGCTGCCTAACGCTTCGGCGCTGCTGAAGCGCCTGGAAGAGTCCCATGTCGTCGGTGGATGTACTTCCTTCTGGAGCACAGAGAGGGATAACGTCACCGAAGTAGGACTGGTGCAGGGCCGGTACAGGAGGAATACTCGGCTCATCGAGGTTTCCAGCGAACCGAAACGTTCCACCCGATGGGCGTTCATGGCGTCCATCTCGGGTATGACAGTGGAAGAGCAGGTCGTGGAACTCCCACTGCTCCAGCACCGTCTCGTCCTCTTCGTGCTCATCGGTCATGCGCGCACGGTGCAGCAGGTCGAGCAGGGCCGATGTTTCGGCAGAAGGCGGACGGAGTCCAGTGAACGAGGCCAGGAGGCGCGGCAGCGCAGGGCCGGTGGCGCGAACCTCGTAGGCGGACAGCGGGGATCGTAGAACGGTGCTGCCGCTCAGCCACCGCGAGTACGTAAATGGTGAAAGACGTCCCCCGGCTCGTAGCGCAGGCCGATCCCACGGCTGTGGTGCCATCCCGGAACTTTCGCCCGGTGAAACCGGGACCGCGGTAACGACGCTTCTGCCTTCAGGGGCGTCGAAATCGAGTGAGAAAATCAACCATTCCAAGTCGCCGAGCCGGTCTAAGAGAACCTGGCCCTTGAGTGAGGCCGGCGGATTCTGCTCCCACGATCCCAGCAACTCGCTCCGGGTGCAGGAAGAGCTGGACAGTTTCTCAAGGAAGCGGAGTGATGCCTCATCGTTCCGAAGAGTCAGGCCTTCAGCGCCACGACACAGAACCACTTGATGTCCGGTGTTCTCAATGCTGACACCAGGCCGGAGCCCGATCAGGTAATCCGTCGGCACCGGTTTTTGATCTTCAAGCACAGTTGGTGCTCCCGAGGGGCAGCGGCACTTTTTACTGCTCGTGTTCCGGCTTGCAGTAGACGCACGGGGTGCGACAGCCGGATTTGCTCTTACATGTTGAGGCGGTAGTGTCGCCAGACAACTCGATCTCGGCAAGGCCAAGTTCTTTCTCCACTTCGGCGCGAAGGTCGTCGACCGAAATGTCAATTCCTCGTTCTCTCGCCAACTCGACTGCCGTCTCCAGCACGCTCCTCTCAGCGTCCCTGCTTTGAGACATGATTTCGTTTAGCGCCTCACGAACCCTGGAATCCTGGCTCGCCATGCGCAGGAATGATGCCGCACCCTCGTTGCCTTCGTTCATGCGTTCCCTCCGTATGGTACGAGTGTGTGCGCTCATCGGGTTGCGCACTCTACAGGTATGCTCCGACGGGGGGCGTATGAAGCGCAATCCGCCCGCCTGCCAGTTCACTCGCAGGAGGGAGTAATGCAGGCGAACGGTCTAGTTCAACGGATTGCGGCAGGTTTCCCATGTGGTGAGGTGAATCCGTGACAACCTCGCCAGTTCCCGATTTTCTTGAGCGGACTCAGTACCTGGCCCTCCGGAGCGAGCTGATTGAGTTCTTTACTCGACGCTCATTTGATGACGCTTTGACTTCCGTTCGACGTTCCAAATCGGGTTGTGTCCTTGGGGCGCCCAAGCTACCCGGTGACATCGGCCGGGGCCTGCTTGACGAGCTCACCGGAACGCCAGAGTGGGTGTCCGAGCGGTGGCTACGCCTTCGGAACGGAACCACCGTGAAGGTCCCTCACGCTCGCTTCATCCGCAGCGCTGCGTCAACCCGGCTTGCCTCCAATGATTGCATCTACCACATTCCCGCCGACCACGTGCATTTGCGTGCGTTCTTTTCAGCGGTGCGGAGCGAGGACGTGCTCTCTCACTTCTCCTCGGCCTATGGCGATCCGCTGCAGTGTCAGTCGTTCGATGTCGCACGTCTGCGCCACGGTCAGTACCTGCGTCGGCACTCCGACGATCACGAAGGGCGCCGGTTCGGTCTGGTCTTTTTCCTGAGTCCCGGCTGGGGCGAGGGACGCGGCGGCGAACTCGTTGTGGAGGCCCCGAGCGGCCAGTGCATCGCAGTCGCTCCAAAGCAGTGGCGGATCGCTTTGATTCGAATCAGTGAGGGCTACCAGCACAACGTCTGCGTCATCCGGTCCAAAAGTTGGGTTCGCTACTCAATCGCCGCGCAATTCGCTGCAGTGGGCGCTCGCATGGACGGCTCTTCCTGAAGCTGAAAGGCATCAGGTCGGCGGGTCCATCGGCACGCGATGAGGTGATCACGCAGCGATGCGCGTTGGCAGACGAGTCGACACGGGTCCGTCTCTATCCGTCGGCGAGGTGCACTTGGCGGGTGTAGAGCGGTTCCTCGTCCTGATACCGTCGGCCAGGCGGCAACACGCGGCAACCGTCCGCAGAAGCACGAGTAGACCTTGTCGTCGTTGTTGGCGTGTTCGGCGGCGATCACGACCTTGTCGTCTTCCACGCCGTTGTCGATCTCCAGGGTGACGCGATAGCGGTAGAGGAGCCGGCGCCGTTGGACTGTGCTGAGTAGGCGACGGGCACGACGGCGCGGATCGAGTCGTTGAGCGTGATCTCGATGATCTCCTCGGCCACGCCCTGTGCCCCTCGGCCGACGTCGCCGAGGTGCTTGACCGCGCCGTCGGCGGTGCTCAACTGCGCCGGGGTTCCGCGGGCGCCGAAGGTGGCGACGTGCTCCACGTCGCCGTTGGTCCGGAGCACCAGGGCCAGCAGGTCGTAGTCGGTGTGGCTGGACCACGTCATACGGGCTCGCACGCCGGCGGTCTTGCGCAGGGAGACGGGGGCGTCGCCCTTCTTCATGTCGATCATGGAAGTCCTGTTCTGGTGGACGGTGCCCGCACACCGGTGGGGCTGGCTGCGGCCTGGCCCCGGAACCGTGGGACACGGGCGGGCTAGCCCCGCAACTCGCTGTGCAAGGCCGTGCCACGCCGCACCGTCTGCGACCGTATGAACGGGAACGCCCAGGCTAGGGTGGGTGAGATCGCACGTCCCTCGGGGTGGAACCGCGATCCGCTCGCGCAGTCGCCGAGGCGGGACGCAGAAGCCCAGGGAGTTGCTCGACTCGCTGACGAGCGGCGGCGAGCGTGCCGAGGGAGGGCATGCGACAGGCTGGCTTGATGGCTCGCGTTGCGCAGCTGGCGCCGGAGGGGAACGTGGATCCGGGCAGCACGGCGTCCCCAGCCGCCAAGAGTCTTCGACGGCCAAGGCGGTGGCTGTGTGTCAGCGGCTCCCGATCCCGGTGGCGGCATCGATTCTCCGGACCTCACGATGGACCTGGCCAGGTCCGCGGGCGGACTCAGGCGTCCCCGCGCCGAGTACGGCAGGCCGGGGGCGGTCTGGTCAGGCGGCTATCGCTCCCAGTCCCCGGATGAGGCGGCGGACGTTCTTGGCCGCTGCCCTGGTGTTGCAGTCGGGCCAGTCGCCGGCCATGTGCTGCTCGTCGCCGCGCATGATGGCCCAGCTCCAGCAGCCGGCGGGGTTGGCGACCTCGAGACGGTCCCATACGGACAGGCGGATCGATGCGGCCCAGCAGTTCGAGCCGGTGTTGGCGACCTCGCTGGCGATTCCCAGTTGTGCGAGCTGTGCGGTCATGTCGGGGGCGCCGTCCTGCTTCATGCGCTGACTCCTCGGGTCGTGTGTGCGGTCAGTCGACGATGTGGGGGTGCACGCTCTCGGCTGTGCGGGCTTCGGCTTCCTCGACGAGCCGCTCGTAGGTGTCGTCGGCGTAGTCGGCGTAGTCGGCGAGAACCTTGTAGACGGAGTCGGGGTCGGGGTGGGGGGCGGCGAGCTCGGCGATCGTGTCGCCGTATCGGGCCGTGAACGCGGTCAGCTCCTCAGCGGTCAGGGTCAGGGCGTGGCGCATGTCGTCCTCGATGCGTCGGCGGGCGGAGACGGCGGGTGCGGTTTTGAGACTAGGGTTCACGGTGTGGGTCCTGTCGTGACTGGATGGCGATCGGGCCTCGACTTCGGGCCGCACGCCGGAAGGGCGGCACCGCGCCGGTGCGGCCCGGCCGACGGACCCTGACCCGCCGGTGCGCAAGCCGCGCAAACAGCCACAGGCTTGTAAAGCCGCGGACCTCGCGTTCGCCGATCACGTCGCAAGGCGCGCCCGGGTCATCCGGCGTCGGTGCGGCGGTCGTCGACGGAGCAGCCGTCAGTCGGGGGCAGGCAGCTCTCGGCCGGATCCAGTCCGTCAAAGGAGCAGTCGGGGCGGCCAGGCGGCGCCGGACTGCCACGGGGCCCGGCCACGGGCTCCTATATGCGATGCGGGGACGGAGGGCGCGCTGGCATGATGCGCCGTGTGAAGCGATGCAGAAGGGGCGATGCCGCGTAGACGGCCGTCACAGCTCCGGTCCGCGGCCCGTCGGCCGCGAGGGAAGTCGCAGGGAGCTTCAGCGCCCGGGCTTGCACGTGGTTCCGGCAAGCTCGCGAGCGCGGTCGCCCGCCTGGAGCGGGATCGGCTCTGGCCCGGTGCGGTAGCGCAAGCTCTACGGGAGTGGTCGCGGGTGGCCCGCCGGCCGAGTATCGCCCTCTCAGGGGGCTGCGGCTGCCCCCTGTGCCATCCCTTCTCCACGTCCGACGAACGCGCGGTGCTCGAACTCGCCCTCCACGCCCTGCCGCGCCGAGCCGCACGGGAACTGCGCGGAATGGTCGAGCCGCTGGACGACCTCTACATCGCACGCAGCCGGCCCGACCCGCATGCCTCGCCGGACGACGGATGGTGGGCCCGGCGCTGCTGGGGCTGACGCCCCATCGGCGCCGGGCTGCTCCGGCCCACCGGCCGCCAGCGCCCCGAACCAGCGATCGAGGTCACCGCCGGTCGGTCGCTCGGCGGTACCCGGGTCATGCGGATCGTCCGGGCCGGGAATCCGTGCGGGGCACCCCCCGGCCGGGGGCATCCTGGTGAGCCCGGCGTGGAAGACGGCTACGGGCCCGTCCCTGGCCGGGACTACAGCAGCCGCCCTCGTGGCTCTCGTCGATCGGCTCGCTGGGCAACCGGCTGCTCGGCAGGTGCTGTGTCCCAGCCGGTCAGGCCGGGACAGGATCGACACGAGGGCGTCGCTGGCCGTCCGCTGCGTCCCGCGCAGCGCTGGTGAGCGGGTGGTCTTCGCCGACCAGCCGCTTGCAGTCGGTGAGGGTCTGCTCAAGCAACGGGATGCGCGGTCCAGGTATCTACCCCGCCTCGCGGTAAGCACGGGCGAGCTCGCTGCGGCAGTACAGGGTGTCGGGGTGGTCCTCGCCCAGCACCCGCACCCGGTCGGCCACGGCCTGCTCGAACAGGGGGATGGCGCGGGCCGGATCCCCCGCATCCCGATAGACACTGGCGAGGTTGTCGCGGGAGTACAGAGTGTCGGGGTGGTCTGCGCCCAGCACCCGCACCTGGTCGGCGAGGGTCTGCTTGAGCATCGGGACGGCGCGCTCCGGATCCCCCGCCGCCCGGTAGGCCTCGGCGAGCTCGCTGCGGCAGTACAGGGTGTTGGGGTGGTCCTCACCAAGCTCCCGCACCCGGTCGGCGAGAGTCTGCTCGAGCATCGGGACGGCGCGGCCCAGATCCCCCGCTTTCTTGTAAGCGAGTGCAAGGTTGCTGCGCGAGGTCAGGGTGTCGGGGTGGTCTGCGCCCAGCACGCGCTCGAAGCCGGCCAGGGTCTGCTCGAACATCGGGGCAGCGCGCTCCAGATCCCCCGCCGCCCAATAGGCCTCGGCGAGGCCGCTGCGGCAGTACAGGGTGTTGGGGTGGTCCTCACCAAGCACCCGTGTCTGATCGGCGAGAGTCTGCTCGAGCATCGGGACGGCGCGCTCCAGATCCCCCGCAACCCGGTAGGCCTCGGCGAGGCCTCTGCGGCAGTACAGGGTGTCGGGGTGGTCTGCGCCCAGCACGCGCTCGGAGGCGGTGAGGGTCTGCTCGAACAGGGGGACGGCGCGGCCCAGATCCCCCGCCGCCTGGTAGGCACGGGCGAGGTTGTCGCGGGAGTACAGAGTGTCGGGGTGGTCTGCACCCAGCACCCGCACCCGGTCGGCCAAGGTCTGCTCGAACAGGGGGACGGCGC
>NZ_JBFAYB010000102.1:0-28759 GCF_040681075.1 Streptomyces sp. NPDC051907
CTCGGGCGTGAGCGCCTCGCCGCCGCACCACAGATGCCTGATCGAGCGCGCGGCGGAGGAGACGTCCTCCCGCTCCAGCATCACGTCCAGCATCGGGGATCGTAGAAGTACTCCTCGAAGTCCGACGGATCGTTGAACCCGTTAGCGAATCGATTCGCCACCGCCGGCAGCTCGCCCGCCGCGCCGATCAGGCCCAGGACGTGCTCCGGCGGCACGCCCAGCATCGCGTTCGTCCACTTCGTCACATGCTGCGCCGTCGCCCAGTAGCGGTCGAACGTCGACTGCATCCACGCCTCGTCGAACGCCCCGTCCCCGTGCTCCACGATCGAGTCGAGGTACGAGGCCGCGCACTTGGACGCCGAGTTGGAGCCCTGGCCGGTGATCGGGTCGTTGGCCACGACCACGTCCGCGACGCCGAGGACCAGGCCGCCGCCGGGGAGGCGGCCGATCGGGTTCCGTACGGTCGGGGCGTACCGGCCCGCCAGCGTGCCGCCCGCGTCGGTCAGCTCGACCTTGGTGGCGCGCGCGTACTCCCACGGCGTGAACTTCTCCATCAGCTCCAGCGTCAGCGCCAGATGCTCGGCCGGGTCCTTGACGCCCTGGAAGACGTCCAGGGGGCCGCCGGGGATGCCTTCCCAGAAGAGGATGTCCGCGCGGCCCGTGGTGGTGAGGGTCGGCATCACGAAGAGCTCGCCGACGCCCGGCACCAGGTTGCAGCGGACCGCGTCGAACTCGGGGTGCTCCGGGCGGGGGCCGAGGCCGTGGACGTAGGAGACGGCCAGCGCGCGCTGCGGCTCGGCGTACGGGGAGCGGGATGCGTCGCGGCCGAACATGGAGACCAGCTCGCCCTTGCCCGCCGACACCAGCACCAGGTCGTAGGCGCGGGCGAAGAACTCCAGGTCGGAGACCGCCGCGCCGTGGACGACCAGCTGGCCGCCCCGCTGGGCGAAGGTCTCCATCCAGCCGGCCATCTTCACGCGCTGGTCGACGGACTGGGCGATGCCGTCCAGCCTGCCCACCCAGTCGATCACCCGGGACTCCGGGCCGGCGACGGAGACGCCGAGGCCCTCGATGCGCGGGGCCTGGGACGCCCAGAAGTCGATGCCGAGGTCGCGCTCGTGCTGGAGGGCGGTGTGGAACATGCACTGTGTGGACATCACACGGCCGGACCTGATCTCGTCCGCCGTGCGGTTGGACATCAAGGTGACCTCGTAGCCCCGCGACTGGAGCCCAAGGGCGAGCTGAAGACCGGACTGACCGGCTCCGACTATGAGTATCTTCCGCATGAGACGTGCTCTCCGTAACTGGCTTTTCGGGGGGGCGGATGGTTCGAGGGAGGCCGCTCGGGCGCTATTCGGGCGTCACTTCGAGCGCGTGGCCGACCAGGGCCAGCAGGGACTCGATCACCTTGACCCGGTTGCGCGCGTCCATGACGACCACGGGCACATGCGGCGCCACGGTCAGCGCCTCCCGTACGTCGGCGGCCTCGAACAGCTCCGTGCCCTCGAAGTGGTTGACGGCGACGATGTACGGCAGCCCGCAGCTCTCGAAGTAGTCGAGCGCCGGGAAGGAGTCCGGCAGCCTACGGGTGTCGGCCATGACGATCGCGCCGATCGCCCCGCGCACCAGGTCGTCCCACATGAACCAGAACCGCTGCTGACCGGGCGTGCCGAAGACGTACAGCACCAGGTCGTCGTCGAGGGTGATCCGGCCGAAGTCCATGGCCACGGTGGTGGTCAGCTTCTCGGGCGTCGCGGAGAGATCGTCCGTCTCCGCGCTCGCCTGCGTCATCAGCGCCTCGGTCTGCAGCGGCGTGATCTCGGAGACCGACCCGACGAAGGTGGTCTTGCCGACGCCGAAGCCGCCCGCGACGACGACCTTGGTCGCGACCGGGGCCCGGGAGGTGTCCAACTGCCACGTCTGGAGCTGCTCCTCGGGCTGCTCGGGACGGGCGAAGAGCGTGTCAGAGCCGGTGGAGTCCACTCAGCACCCTTTCGAGCAGCGCGCGGTCGGGACGGCCGGCGCCGTGCCCGGTCCCGTACACGCGGATCCTTCCCTGGTCGGCCAGATCGCTGAGCAGCACCCGCACGACGCCCAGCGGCATCCTCAGCAGGGCCGAGATCTCGGCGACGGTACGCATCCGGCGGCACAGGTCGACGATCGCCCGCAGCTCCGGCATGACCCGGGTGGCGAGCGAGCCGTTCGGCAGCTCGCGGCGCTCCGGCGGGGCGTCGAGCGCGGCGACGAAGGTCTCCACGAGCAGGACGTGGCCGAAGCGCGTGCGTCCGCCGGTGAGGGAGTACGGGCGGACCCGGGCGGGGCGCCGGTCCCCTCCCCGTATCGGCAGCCTTGCGGGCCTCACCGGGCGTCCTCCAGCGACTGGCGCAGCTCGCTGCGGAGTTCGGGGGTGAGCACATGTCCGGCGCGGCCGACGAACAGGGCCATGTGGTACGCGACCACGCTCATGTCGCAGTCGGGCGTCGCGTGCACGCCGAGCAGCGAGCCGTCGCTGATGTTCATGACGAAGACGCTGCCCTCGTCCATGGCGACCATGGTCTGCTTGACGGCTCCGCCCTCCATCAGCCGGGCCGCGCCCAGGGTGAGGCTGCCGATGCCGGAGACGATCGTGGCGAGGTCGGCGCTGGAGCCCTTGGGGCCCTCGGGACGTCTCGCCGCCGTCGGCGCCGTGTTCTGTGCGGGGTCGGAGGAGAGCAGCAGCAGTCCGTCGGACGACACGACGGCGACTGAGCGGACTCCTGGCACCTCCTCGACGAGATTGCTCAACAACCAGTGCAGATTGCGGGCTTCGCTGCTCAGGCCGAATGTGCCGGTCGCAGTCAACTGCGTGCCTCCTCGACTGTGTCCCCCGCTTCCTCTGGTGTCGTACGCGCTTGGGTCTCGTCGTCCTCCAGTCGTGCCGTCTGCGCTGCCCGGCCCGGTCGGTCCGCGGGCCCGGTGGTCTCGGTGGTCTCGGTGGTCTCGGTGGTCTCGGTGGTCTCTGTGGTCTCGGTGGTCTCTGTGGGCTCTGTGGGCTCTGTGGGCTCGGCAGTCTCGGCGATCTCGGCCTCGACGTCGCGGCGGCCGGCCTTCGCTCCCTGGTGGAAGCCGCCGAGCTTGGCGCGCAGGGCCTCGGCGTCGATGCTGCCGGTCCGCTCGCCCGGCTCGGGCGCGGCGGTCCTGGCCAGCTTGGGGGTGCGCTTGGGCAGCCCCTTGTCGGTGACCCGCTCCCACCGGGGCGCGTCGGGCTCGGGGGCCGGCTCGGGTACCGCGGCCTCCAGCTCGGGCTCGGGCTCGGGTTCCAGCTCCGGCTCGGGTGCGACGGCCTCCGGCTCGGGGCTCGACACCGGCTCAGGCTCCGGCTCCGGGTGCACCTCAGGCTCCGGCTCCGGCAGGCGCATCGCGAACGTGTCCTGGTCTAGCCCGCCCGACGTCTGCGGCCCCCCGCCCAGCCCTCCGCCCGGCTCGCCGTCGGCCGTCCGCTCGTGGGCGTCCTGCTCCTGCGCCGCGCGGATCGACTGCTCGGCCGCCGCGATCAGCGCGTCCGTCTGCCGCGTGCTGGCCGGCAGGGCGTTGGAGTTGGCCTCGGCCACGGAGCCGGGCAGGTTCACGGTGGGCCCGTCGCCCGGCGCGATGTGCGTCGGCGCGGCCTCCGGCGGTCCCGACGGCAGCAGGGCGGCGGGCAGCACGACCACCGCCGTGACCCCGCCCTGCTTCTGCTCGCGCAGCCGCACCCGCACGTCGTGGCGCGCGGCCAGCAGTCCGGCGACCCGGAGCCCGAGCCCCTCGCCGTCGCCCTCGCCGCCCGGCGTCGCCTCGTACGCGTCCGGGTCCTCGAGCCGCGCGTTGAGCTCGGCGATGCGCGCCGCGGCCATCCCGATGCCGGAGTCCTGGACGGAGAGCATCACCTCGCCGCTCTCCAGCAGCCAGCCGGACAGCTCCACCTGGGCGTCCGGCGGCGAGAAGGAGGTGGCGTTCTCCAGCAGCTCGGCGACGAGGTGGCTGAGGTCGTCCGCGGCGAACCCGGCGACCTGCGCGTGTGCCGGAAGGGACTGGATGACCACGCGCTCGTACCGCTCGATCTCGCTGACGGCCGCGCGCAGCACGTCGACGAGCGGGACCGGCCCGACGTGGCCGTGTCCGTGCTCCGCGCCCGCGAGGACCAGCAGGTTCTCGCTGTGGCGGCGCATGACCGTGGCCATGTGGTCGAGCTTGAAGAGGGTGGCGAGGCGCTCCGGGTCCTGCTCGCGCTCCTCCAGCTTCTCGATGACGGCGAGCTGGCGCTCGACCAGTCCGAGCGTGCGCAGCTGGAGGTTGACCACGGTGTGGTGGACGGTGTGGCGCAGCCGCTCCAGCTCCGCGGTCAGCTCCTCGGTGCGCTGCTGGAGCTCGGCGCGTCCGGCGGCCAGCTCGGCGGCCATGGCGTCGCGGGCCGCGGTCAGGTCGCCGCGGTCGCCGTCCAGGCTCTCGGCGCGGGCGCCGAGCTCGCGGAGCCTGCTGTGCAGGCTGTTCAGGGACCGTACGACCTGGGCGAACTCGTCGTTGCGGCCGGTGAAGCGGACCGGCTCCTCCGTCTCGGGGGCGGCCGCGAGGCGGGCCGCGCCGATCCGCAGGACGGCGAGCGGGCGGGTGAGCGTGCGGGCGACGGCGGCGCAGACGCCGACGGCGACCAGCAGACAGCCGCCGAGCAGGGCGATCCGCACTTCGAGGGCCGTCACGTCGTCGTCCCGCAGCTGCTCGAAGCGCTCGACCTGGCCGGAGGAGAGGGAGGACTCGACGCCCCGCATCTGCTCGACGCGGGCGGAGAGCGCCGCGTCCAGCTTCTCCGGGTCGGTCTTGCGCTCGGACGTGGAGAGCTCGGGCTGGTCGGTGAGGCGGGCGAGATAGCGCTCGGCGGTCTTGACCTCGGGACCGCTGACCGTGGCGGTGAGCGAGTCGCGGGCCCTCTCGCCGGCGGCTTGGTCGAAGTCGGCGAGCGCGGCGAGCTCGCGGACCCTGGCCTGCTGGGCGGCGGCCGTGAGGGCGTTGCGGTTGCGGGCCTCCGGGCTGCTCGCGTCCTCCTCGGGCTGCACGGGGAGCCCGGTGACGGGGTCGTAGATCGGCGCGCGCTCCTTGCTCGGCACGGCGAGGGCGGCGAGCAGCAGGCCCCGGCTGGCGGAGGCCTGGTCGACGGCGAGGCCGAGGGCGGCGGGGGCGCGGGTGGCGCTGCGGTCGTCCGTTCCCACGGGCTGGGAGGCGCGCGGCGGGGTCTTGTCGGCGAGCTCGTCGGCGAGGGCGTGCAGCCCCTTGACGATCTCGCTGTAGGCGCGGTGGGCCTCCATAGCCGTTCCCTTGCCGGTGAGGGCGGTACGGCGTACGGAGGGGACGGCGGCGAGGTCGCTGCTCAGCTCGGCGTGCTCGGCGGGGACGCTGCCGCGGATCTCGTCGATCTGCCGGTCGACGCGGGCGCTGCGGCTGGCGGAGATCTTGCGCTGCTCGGCCTTGTCGACTCGCTGCTCGTCGCGGCCGGCGGCGATGTACGCGGTGACCTCGTCGCGCTCGTCGGAGAGGGAGTGGGCGAGGGTGACGGCCTGGCGGTTGAGCGCCGAGAGGGTGACCAGACTCTGGGAGTCGGTCAGCTCGCCGGAGACGGCGAGGACGCCGGGGGCGCCTGCTCCCACGACCACGAGACTGACCACGGCGACGCCCGCGACGAGCCGGCGGCGTACGCGCACGGGCCGGCCGGCGGGGACGTCCTGAGCCGGGGAGTCGCCTGGGGAGCCGCCCGGGGTTCCGGAGGGCCTGCCGCCGTCGCTCCGAGGCCGCTTCTTCTGCACCGGTGCTCGCAATCTTGCTTGACTCGTCCACCCATGAAGCAGAGATGACGACCGGTCACGCGCGTGAGCCCCACCCCTGGTACGTCTTACGACCTTTCCAGCGCTTTTGGGAGGGGGGCGCGCATCGGCCGCTCCGCCACCCGAACGAGTGAACATCACTCAGGAGTTGGCAAACAACTTGTCCAGAGGGCCGCTTCGCCGGGCCGCGGACCGTCGGCTGGAACTTCGGCCGAGGCTTTGGCAGTATGCGCGCCCGCAGCCCCGCACAGGGCCCTGATCCATCCCCGATCACGCGTCTGACCTGCCCGTACGGTCCAATTGCACGGCTATGCGGACCATGTGAAGGAGTCGTGGGGACTCAGGCAGACTGGTCGGCATGCGCCTCGAACTCGCCACCGCCCCCGGCAGCCCCGAACGCCCCAACGAGGACTGGGCGTCCGCGACCGTCCCCGCCTCCGGCGAGGGCGGCACGATCGTTGTGCTGGACGGGGTGACGCCCCCTCAGGGCGAGGACGGTTGTGTGCACGGGGTCCCGTGGTTCACGGCCAGGCTGGGCGGCGCGCTGGTCGAACTGTCCGGTTCGCGGCGCGATCTGACACTGGCGGAGATCCTGGCCGAGGCAATCCGCCGCACCGCGGACGCGCACCGGGGAACGTGTGACCTTTCTCACGTCCGCACGCCTCAGGCGACGGTGGTCATGGCGCGCTGGGGCCGGGAGTCCCGGGGCGTGGAGCATCTGGTGCTCTCGGACTCGACGCTCCTGCTGGAGTCGCCGGACGGCCAGGTGCGGGCGGTGCTGGACGACCGCATCGACCGGCTGCCGAGGGAGTCGCTGCGCACGCACGCCTCGGCCGACGCGCTGCGCAACGCCGAGGGCGGCTTCTTCACGGCGGCGGCGGACCCCGAGGTCGCGGCGCGGGCGGTGACGGGGACGACGCCTCGGGCGGACGTGCGCGCTATGGCGGCTCTGACGGACGGTGCGTCGCGCTGGGTGGACATGTTCGCCGAGGGCGACTGGCCGCAGTGCCTGGCCCTGCTGCGCAAGGAGGGCCCGCAGGGCGTGATCGACCGGGTCAGGGCGGTGGAGACCTCGGCGAAGGAGCGGACGCCGGTGATCCGCTGGAAGCTCCACGACGACGCGACGGCCGTCTTCGTCGAGCTATAGACGCGACGGCGGTCTTCGTCGCGCTATAGCGGTCGGGCGGGGATGAGGACGCTCCCCCCTGGCCCCGCAGCGGCGACCCGCTCCCCCTACCCCTCCGCCCGCGCGTTCAGCTGGTGCAGCAGCCTCGCCAGCTCCGCGATCTCGCCGCGGTCCCAGCCCGCCAGCTTGCGGACGTACCGGTCGCGGCGCGCGTCCCTCACCCGGCGGAATCGGGCCCGGCCCTCGTCCGTGAGCCGGACGAGTGAGGCCCGGCCGTCGGCCGGGTCGGGCTCGCGGGCGATCAGGCCCAGCTCGTCCAGGGCGCGCAGCTGACGGCTCATCGTCGCCTTGCCGACGCCGAAGTAGCCCGCGAGCGCGGTCGCGCGCTGCTGTCCCGCCTCCTCGAGACGGACGAGCAGGCCGTACGCGGCCGGCTCCAGCTCGGGGTGGACCTCGCGCGCCATCTCGCCCGACGACGCCCTCGCCCGGCGCAGAAAGACCGCCAACTCCCGCTCCAGCGCGAGGAATTCATGGTGCACACCATGGTCCTGCGTGGGGCCCGGCTCACTCCCCGTACCGCCTTCGTGCACGTCAGCACCCCTCGCACGCTTTCTGAATCCTGAAAGTCACCGCCCGCGGCGGCGATCGCCGCAGCTCGGCCAGTATTTCGCAGGCGTAGACCAACGGCAGCACCCCGTGCCCCTTCCGCATCACTGTCTACGCGCCTAGCGTCGTTCATGACATGTCCACACCATAAGGTCCGCCACTTGGTGGGCTGCCCGGTCCGCCACGACATGTCGACACGTCGCCAGATCCCCCCACCCGAGGTCTTCGGAGGCACGCTATGCCCGTGCACAGATCCGGAACGACCGGCCGCTCGCGTCTCGCGGCTGCCGGCACACTCCTCGCAGTCCTCTCCCTCCTCCTCACTCTCCCCGGCCCCGCCGGCGCGGCCGACTTCCCCCCGCGCGGCTACGCCTACCTGGGCATGGGCGTCATCCCCCACGACGGCCAGGGCGGCGCGCCCCGCGATCCCCGCGCGGCCCAGACGGAAGGCGTCGACGTCTCCAGCCACCAGGGCGACGTCGACTGGACCGCCCTGTGGGCCAGCGGTGTGAAGTGGGCCTACGTCAAGGCCACCGAGGGCACCTACTACAAGAACCCTTACTTCGCCCAGCAGTACAACGGCTCGTACGACATCGGCATGATCCGCGGCGCGTACCACTTCGCCACCCCCGACACAGCGAGCGGAACCGCCCAGGCCGACTACTTCGTGGACGGCGGAGGCGGCTGGTCACGCGACGGCAGGACCCTGCCCGGCGTGCTGGACATCGAGTGGAATCCCTACGGATCCGCCTGCTACGACATGAGCCCGTCGGCCATGGTCGGCTGGATCCGCGACTTCCTGAACCGCTACAAGGCGCGCACCGGGCGCGACGCGGTCATCTACACCGCCACCAGCTGGTGGACCCAGTGCACGGGCGACTACGGCGGCTTCGGCGCCGTCAACCCGCTCTGGATCGCCCGCTACAACACCACCCCGGGCACGCTCCCGGCCGGCTGGCCGTTCCACACGATGTGGCAGTACACCTCCACCGGACCGATCGTCGGCGACCACGACCGGTTCAACGGCGCGTTCGACCGCGTCGTCGCCCTCGCCAACGGCTGATCGGCCCGGCCAGCCTCGCCCGCCTCGCCGGCCCGCTCCGCGACAGCGGCCCTCAGGCCCAGTGCGCGGGGCGGGTCAGCCCGGACGGCAGCCGGGTGGCCGCGTCGCCCTTCGCCGCGTTCACCTGGGGCTGAGTGAGGAAGAACGCGCCGGTCAGATCCGCTCCCGCGAGGTTGGCGTCCCTGAGGTCGGCGCCGATGAAGTCGGCCAGCCGCAGATCGGCGCCGCGCAGATCGGCGGCGATCAGATACGCGCCCCGCAGATGGGCGCCCCGTAGATCCGCGCCCTTCAGCCGCGCGCCGACGAGGTCCGCGCCCCGGCGGTCCTTCTGCTTGCGCCCCTCGCGCCCGGCCTCGGCCCGCACCAGCTCGCTCGCCGCCAGCAGCAGCGCGCCGACCTGCTGCCGGTGCGCCGACACGTCCAGTTCGGCGAGCGCCTCGGGACGGGCGAGGGTGAGCTCCCGCGTCGTCTCCAGCAGCGCGCGCAGCTGCCCGTGGAGCGAGCGGGCCGGCCGCAGCGTCAGCGCCTCGGTCAGATACCAGAGCAGCTCGTGCAGCTGTCGTACGACGGGGAAGACCGCGAACATCTGCCGCGCCGTGTCCGGCGCGCGCCGCCAGTCCTGGCCGCCGAAGGTGATCTGCGAGACCTTCTGGCCCGCGCCGAAGCAGTCGTACACCGTGCAGCCGGAGTAGCCGGACGGCCGCAGCCGGGTGTGGATGCCGCAGCGGAAGTCGGTGCGCAGATTCGTGCAGGGCGTTCCGGCGTCCTTGTCGGCCGCGAAGTCCGATGATCGGGAGAAGGGCAGGGCCACACAGCACAGGCCGAAGCAGCTCTCGCAGTCTCCTCGCAGGTCCAGGCCGTGCTCTTCGCGTTGATCGTTCACATATTCCATTGTGCGGGACATGTGCGGGACCCCCGGCGCACGGGCGCCGGGGGTCCTTCATGCGTAGCACTCAGCGGTTCAGCCGCACAGCCCCGCGGGGCGTTCGCGGGTGACCAGGTCGGTCCAGCCGGTCGTGCCGTCGATCCACACGACCTGCCTGCCCGAGACGGCGGCCGGGGAGATCTGCTCGCCCCGGTTGCAGGAGACCCGCTCGCGGCGCGAGCCGTCCGTCGTCAGCTGCCACAGCTTCGGCAGCGCCTCGTTGCGCAGGGTCGAGGAGGGCAGCGCGCTGTTCACCGTGACGGCCTCCTCGGAGACCGTCAGGTCGAAGGCGGCCAGGGCGCCGGGCTTGGCCTCGGGGCTGATGTCCACGGTGCCCGTGCCGTCCAGGTTCGAGCGGAGCACCGACATCTGGCCGTCGTCGGCGAGGTTCTCGTCGACCAGCGAGAAGACGTGCCGGGTGTTGATCGCGGTCTGGCCGAGCGTCTGGGGGTCGCCCAGCTGCTCGGTGAGCGCGGCCTTGCCGGTCTTCAGGTCGTAGACCTCGACGCCCAGCTTGTACTGGCCGCCGACCGGGTACAGCTTGGCGTAGCCGAGCTTCCCGTCCTTGACCGAGGGAAGGGCGGTGAGCACCTCCCAGCCCGCGCCGTCCACATAGGTCGGCTTCTTGTCGCCGGGCCGCAGGTAGCCGACGTGCCGGTCGCCGAAGATGCCGAACGACTCGAAGACGACGATGCCGTTCTCCACCCGCAGACCGCTGATGTCGCTCGTGGAGGTGTAGAGCTTCTTGATCGGTCCGCCCGCGAGCGGCCGGGACAGGATGTCCAGGCTGGTCGTCCCGTACGCCGCCCAGACCACGGTCTTGCCGTCGGTCGCCGGGCGGACGTGGTAGCGGCCGTCGTTGGGGCTGAGGAGCTTCGGCGAGCCCTTGCCGTCCACGCGGCCGGCGTAGACGGAGTACGGCTCCGAGCCGTCGTCGTTCGACTGCGACGCGGTCCACCAGTCGCCGCCCGCCTGGACTCCGGAGCCGGAGACGTTCAGCTTGCCCAGCAGCTGGTCGGAGTCGACGCCGAGGGCGTCCTCCCAGCCCGGGACGATGCCGTGGGCGCTGAAGGAGCGCTTGACCATGCCCAGCTGCTGCGCGCTCGCGCCGAGGTCCTTGGCGGCGGCGAGCACCGCGTTGCGGCCGTCGGTGAAGCCGTCGAGCGGGGTGAGGTACTCGGCGAGCGCCTTGTAGACGATCTTGTCGGCGAGCTCGGCGCCGATGTCCTGGCGCATGTCCCACAGCGCGCCGGAGAAGATCGTGGAGTTGAGGTGCACTCCGCCGTTGTCGGTGCCGAAGGCGACGCCCAGGAAGTTCTTGGACGTGCTCGCGCCGTCGTTCATGTTGCGGAAGGCGCACTGGCGCGGCGCCGTCGTACGGCACAGGTCCTCGCCGACCAGACCGGAGTCCGGGTCGTCCATGGCGACGCCGGAGACGGCGGTGTCTATAGCGTTGCCGAAGTAGTCGGCGACGGCCTCGTTGAGCGCGCCGGACTGGCCGGCGTAGACGAGGTTGGCGGTGTTCTCGACGACGCCGTGCGTCATCTCGTGGCCCACCACGTCCACGTCCGCGGAGAGCGGCTTGTACTCGTCGTCGCCGCTGCCGTAGACCATCTTCTGGCCGTCCCAGAAGGCGTTGACGAGCGGGGAGCCGAACTCGGTCACGCCGACGAGGGAGTTGACGGTCGAGCCTCGGCCGTCGAGGCCGTCACGGCCGTGCCTGTTCTTGTAGTAGTCGTAGACCTGTCCGGCGGCCCAGTGCGCGTCGACCGCGCCGGACGAGGTGGCGTCCTTGCCGAACTCCTTGGCCGCGCTGCCGAACTCCTTCAGCCCGGACGGCCAGACGCCCGCCACCTCGCTCACGTCCCGGCCGCGCGCGTCCCAGGTGGCGAGGGTGTTCTTGGTGCTCCCCCACATCCGGGAGTAGTCGCGCAGGAGGTACTGGTTGCGGGTGGCGTCCAGATACAGGTCGAGGTCGACCTTGCCGTCGTCGAGCTTGACGCCGCTGCCCTTGACGCCGGGGAAGGCGGTGGGATCGGCGTCGTCGGCCGTCGCGCCCTGCGGCGCCGCCTTGGCCACCGCGCCGGACGCGGCGGGGCTCTTCGCGGTCACCGTCTTGACGCCGCTGAACTGGAGCACCGGGTACCCGGCTTGCGCGTCGATGAAGACGTGCTGGACGACGGGCTCGCCGGTGGCCGGATTCGTGCCCCGTACGGTCACCTTGTGGGCGAGGACGCCCTCGCCGCGCGGGATCACCACGAGGCCGCCCGCCGTGCCGCTGAGGGCCGCAGCCTTCGCGGACTTGGCGTCCTTGCCGGCGAGCGCGTCGGACTTGCTCAGCTTCTTGCCGCCCAGGCGCATGGCGGTGGCCGAGACCGCGCGCTGCACGGCGGTCTCCTTGCTGACGCTCGCCTCGACGTCGGTCTTCAGACCGGTGAAGTACTTCCCGGAGGCGCCGGTGACGACCCGCTTGCCGTCCTTGGCCTCCATGCGCACGACGTACTGGCCGCCGAACACCGGGATGCCGTGGTGCTTCTGCTGGAGCCGTACCGTCTCCTCGGCGCCGCGCTTGACCGTCTGCAGCGGCGCGAGGTCGCGCCGGGCGTCAGCGATCTTGTAGCGGCTCTCCTTGGCGTCGAGGTGGCCGCGGGCCGCGTCGGCCGGGCTCGCCTTGGCGTCCGCCGCCTCGCGGATGTCGTCGACGAGCGACGGCGTGGCCGTCTCGGCCCCCGGGATGACGTCGGCGGGCGGTGCGGTCGTGGCCGGCGGGGTGACCGCCTGAGCCGGTACCGCGGTGAGCAGCAGCCCGGCCGCGCCGAGCAGTGCGGCGAGACCGGTCCCCCTGGCGAATCCCGATCTCTGTGTGCCTGTCCTAGCTTCGCGCACAGTACGTACCCCTCCCACGTGCTGGTCAAGCCGTAAAGGTGGTCATGGCCATGCAACCTGTGAGACGCCAACCGATCAATGTGGCCTGCACGTTGACAAGTGGACATGCACACTTGTGTGCCGCGTGAAGACAGAGTGAGAATCCGATGCATGACCGAGGGGGAGTTGCAGACCCTTGGCCTGGGGGAGGCCGAGGAGCGCGCCTATGAGGCGCTGCTCAAGGAACGGGCCGTCGGGGCCGATGAGTTGGCGCGCCTGCTGGGGCTGCCGAGAGAACGGCTCGAGACGGCCCTGGGCCATCTCGTCGAGCACGGGCTCGCGCTGCCGGCGCCGGGAGGAGGGCTGCCCCACCCGGCCGCGCCCGCCGCCGCCATCCGCACGCTCATCCACCGCCGCCAGGCCGAGCTCCACTTGCGGTCCGCTGAGCTCGAGCGATTACGCATGAGCGCGGACCTGCTCGCGGACCGACTGGCCTCCGGCGCGCACGGCGCGGCCGGGGACGGCATCGAGGTGGTGACGGGACCGCGGACGATCGCCGAACGGGCGGAGTACTTACTGGCGTCGGCGGAACGGGAGGTGGCGATCCTGGACAGGACGCCGTATGTCAGAGGGCGACCCGGGGGCGGCGGCCCGCCTCCCGGGCTGGACATCGAGGCGCTGCTCGACCGCGGGGTGCAGGTGCGGGCCGTCCTCGACCGGGACGGGCTCGCCTGCCCGGGGGCCTACCCGGGCCGCGTCCACACGCTGACCGGACTCGTCGAGCAGGGGCTGCGGGCCCGGGTCGCGGCGGCCGTCCCCACCCGGCTGATCTCGGTGGACCGGCGGCTCACCCTGCTCCCGCCGGCCGACGCGGCGGACCCGGCGGCCACGGCCCTGGTGATCGGGGACCCGCTGCTGCGCGACGCGCTGGTGTCGCTGTTCGAGACGGTGTGGGACCGGGCGACGCCCCTGGGCGGCTCGGGCAGCGGCGGCGGCTCGCTGGCGAGCGAGGAGCGGGAACTGCTCGGCCTGCTCGCCGCGGGGCTGAAGGACGAGGCCATAGCGCGCCGGCTGGGCGTCCATGTGCACACCGCGCGGCGGAGGATCAGCCGGCTGCTGGCGACGCTGGGGGCGCGGACCCGTTTCCAGGCGGGGGCGCAGGCGACGCTGCGGGGGTGGCTGGACTGACGCGCTCGGCGGTCGGTCCTCGGTCTGCTCGGTCGTCCGCGCGCCTGGTCGGCCGCTCCTCAGGCCGTCCGTTCCTCAGGCGCTCGGGATGTGTTGAAAGGGCGCGGATGCCGCGGATGCTCTCAAAGACCAGGATGCAAGGATGTGCTGATGAACGGGCACGCTCGTACGAACGGGATGATCGGCGCGGCCGGACTCGGCGGCACGAGACCGACGATCTGGCGGACGGCGCGGCTGTGGCCCCTCATGGCCGTGCTCGCCGTCGTCGTCGCCGGATGCACCGCGCCGGCGTCGTCCGCCGAACAGCCCGGAGCGACCGGCTCCGCGGGCTCCTCCGCCGCCTCGAACGCGCGGGGCGCCGCGCCCGCCCCGGACTCCTCCGCCTCCCCCATCGCCGGCGCCTCGTCGGTCGGCGTGCTGGTGGAGGAGGACGGCGACCACTTCTGCACCGCGAGCGTCGTGGCCAGCCCGAAGGGCAACGTCGTCGCCACGGCCGCGCACTGCCTCCAGGAGGCGGGGGGCGACGCCCGGGACGAGGACGACGTGCTGGAGTTCGCGCCCGGCTTCACGGGGGAGGGCCAGGGGACGTTTCCGTACGGACGGTGGAAGGTCCGGGCGGTCCAGCTCGACGACCGCTGGAAGGACGACGCCGACGACGCGGACACGGCCGACTACGCCTTCCTGACCCTGGAGCCGGACGCCGAGGGCCGCCAGGCTCAGCAGGTCGTGGGCGGCGCGGCCGCCGACTGGTCGTCGTCGCCCGAACGCCGGGTCACCGTCGTCGCCTACCCGAACGCCGAGCACAACCCCGGCAACCGGCCCATCGCCTGCACCACCGAGACCCATGAGGACCCCGAACTCCCCCGCATGCTGCGGATGGAGTGCGGGGGCTTCTGGAGCGGGACGAGCGGCGCGCCCTGGCTCGCCGACTACCAGGACGCCGAGCACCAGGGCCGGCTGATCGCCGTGCTCAGCGGCGGCGACACGGACAGCGAGTCGACGGCGGCGCTCTTCGACGAGCGGGCCCACGAGCTGTACGAGCGGGCTGCGCGCGCGTAGGTGCCGGGCGGGCGGCCCGGCGCCTAGAGAGCGGCGGCGGCTATGGAGCGGCGGCGCCTATAGAGGTGTGCTGCTGCCTGCTCGCAGCGCTCTCGTGGGTGGACGACGGCCGTCAGGCGGCGAGCCGAGCCGCTGCCGGCGTCGGTATTCGGCCTTTCTCGGCCTCTATGAGGTCCGTTCTCATCCCTATGGGATCCGCCGGTCCGGGGCGCCCGGTTCCGGGGTCTGGCGTTCCGGGGTCTGGCGTTCCGGGGCGTCCGGTTCCGGGGTCTGGCGTTCCGGGGTGTGGCGTTCCGGGTCGCGCCCGGGGGCGGCCCGCTCCGAGACGGGCCGCCCCCTCGCGTCCGGCGCTGCTACGCCGCCGCCGTCACCGCGACCTCCGCCGGGGCGAGGGCGATCTCCAGCACCTGGCGGACGTCCGTCACCGGGTGGACCTCCAGCTTCTCCAGGATCTCCGCCGGCACGTCGTCCAGGTCCGCCTCGTTCCGCTTGGGGATCACGACCGTCGTGACGCCCGCCCGGTGCGCGGCCAGCAGCTTCTGCTTCAGACCGCCGATCGGCAGCACCCGTCCGGTCAGCGACACCTCGCCCGTCATCGCGACGTCCGTGCGCGCCTGGCGGCCGGAGAGCAGCGACGCGAGCGCCGTCGTCATCGTGATGCCCGCGCTCGGGCCGTCCTTGGGCACCGCGCCCGCCGGGAAGTGGATGTGCACGCCCCGGTCCTTGAGGTCGGCGACCGGCAGCTCCAGCTCGGCGCCGTGCGAGCGCAGGAAGCTCAGGGCGATCTGCGCGGACTCCTTCATGACGTCGCCGAGCTGACCGGTGAGGGTGAGCCCCGCCGCGCCCGTCTCCGGGTCGGCGAGCGACGCCTCGACATAGAGCACGTCGCCGCCCGCGCCGGTGACCGCGAGGCCGGTGGCCACTCCGGGCACCGCCGTACGGCGCTCGGCCGGGTCCTGGGCGGACTCGGGCACATGGTGCGGCCGGCCGATGAGCGCGCGCAGCTGCTCGGCGCCGATGCTGAACGGCAGCTCTTGGTCGCCCAGTTCGTGCTGGGCCGCCACCTTGCGCAGCAGCCGGGCCACCGAGCGCTCCAGGTTCCGCACGCCCGCCTCACGGGTGTACTCCCCCGCGAGCTTGCGCAGCGCGGACTCCTCGACCGTCACCTCGCCGGGCTCCAGGCCCGCCCGCTCCAGCTGGCGCGGCAGCAGGTGGTCCCGGGCGATGACGACCTTCTCGTCCTCGGTGTAGCCGTCGAGCCTGACGAGCTCCATCCGGTCGAGCAGCGCCTCCGGGATGGCCTCCAGGACGTTCGCGGTGGCCAGGAAGACGACGTCGCTCAGGTCGAGTTCGACCTCCAGGTAGTGGTCGCGGAAGGTGTGGTTCTGCGCCGGGTCGAGGACTTCGAGCAGGGCCGCGGCCGGGTCGCCGCGGAAGTCGGAGCCGACCTTGTCGATCTCGTCGAGGAGGACGACCGGGTTCATGGACCCGGCCTCCTTGACGGCCCGGACGATACGGCCGGGCAGCGCGCCGACGTACGTACGCCGATGGCCGCGGATCTCGGCCTCGTCCCGTACGCCGCCGAGCGCGACCCGGACGAACTTGCGCCCCATAGCGTGCGCGACGGACTCGCCGAGGGAGGTCTTGCCCACGCCGGGCGGGCCGACGAGCGCGAGCACCGCGCCGCCGCGCCGTCCGCCGACGACGCCGAGCCCGCGGTCGGCGCGCCGCTTGCGCACCGCCAGGTACTCGGTGATCCGCTCCTTCACGTCCTTGAGGCCCGCGTGCTCGGCGTCCAGGACCGCCTTGGCGCCCTGGATGTCGTACGCGTCCTCGGTGCGCTCGTTCCACGGCAGTTCGAGGACGGTGTCGAGCCAGGTGCGGATCCAGGAGCCCTCGGGGCTCTGGTCGCTGGAGCGCTCGAGCTTGTCGACCTCCTTGAGCGCCGCCTCGCGCACCTTCTCGGGGAGGTCGGCGGCCTCGACGCGCGCCCGGTAGTCGTCGGTCTCGTCCTCGCCGCTCTCGCCGTTGATCTCGCGCAGCTCCTTGCGCACGGCCTCGAGCTGGCGGCGCAGCAGGAACTCGCGCTGCTGCTTGTCGACGCCCTCCTGGACGTCCTTGGCGATGGACTCGGCGACGTCCTGCTCGGCGAGGTGCTCGCGCAGCTGCTCGGCGGCCAGCTTGAGGCGGGCCACCGGGTCGGCGGTCTCGAGCAGCTCGACCTTCTGGGCGGTGGTCAGGAAGGGCGAGTAGCCGGCGTTGTCGGCGAGGGCGGAGATGTCGTCGATCTGCTGGACGCGGTCGACGACCTGCCAGGCGCCGCGCTTCTTCAGCCAGTCGGTGGCGAGCGCCTTGTACTCCTTGACCAGCTCGACGACCGAGCCGGGCAGCGGGTCGGGGGCCGTCTCGGAGACCTCGGCTCCCTCGACCCATAGGGCGCCGCCGGGGCCCGTGGTGCCCGCGCCGATCTTCACCCGGCTCCGGCCGCGGATCAGGGCGCCGGGGTCGCCGTCGGAGAGCCGGCCCACCTGCTCGACGGTGCCGAGCACGCCGGTGGCGGCGTACGTCCCGTCGACCCGCGGAACAAGAAGGACCCGCGGCTTGCTGGCACCACTGGATCGGGCGGCGGCTTGGGCGGCCTCCACCGCGGCGCGCACATCGGCGTCGGACAGGTCGAGCGGTACCACCATGCCCGGCAGCACGACCTCGTCGTCGAGCGGCAGCACGGGGAGAGTGAGCGACGTGAACGCGTTGGACTCAGCAGCCATGATCTCACCTTCGGCAGTCAAGTTGAGCTATGTGGACTCAATGCATGGGCGCTCAGGGATGTTCCCGCGGCTGCGTTCGCTCTGAGCGATCACCTCTCGCGGCGGTGCCTCCCAGTCGATGTAATAGACGCAGGCACATGTCGTCTATTACTGATCGTCTATAGCTCACTCCGAGGAGTGCGGATGCCCTTCGATTCCACCGCCGAGACCGTCCGGGCCTGGGTCGACGGCTGGGTCGTCTCGCGCGGCGCGGCGGACCCGGTGGCCGAGCCCTGGGGGTTCACCGTCGACGTCGGCCACGTCAAGCACGCCACCCGCCACGTCCTGACCGCCGACGACGAGCCGACCGTCCGCAAGGTGGCCGCGGAGGTCGCCGCCCCGGCGGTCTGGCTGAAGGCGTTCGCGGACCCGGAGGCCGTCCTGTCCTGGGTCGGCCCCGACTGGACCGCCGACGACCCCGGCTGGCTGATGCACACCGAGCTCCGCCGGAGCGCGACCGCGATACCCGAGGGGTACGCGATGAAGACCTGGGTCCGGGGCGGCGTCACGCGCGTTCTGGTGACCGCCGCAGGCGGCTCGTTCGCCGCACGAGGCCAGGTCGCCCCGACGGGGACCACCGCGGTCGTCGACCAGGTGGAGACCGCCGCCGCCCACCAGCGCAAGGGGCTCGGCAGCCTGGTGATGCGCACCCTCCACAACGCCGCAGTCGACAGCGGCGCGTCCATAGGCATTCTGGGCGCGACGTTCGAAGGGCGAGCTCTGTACGAGTCGCTGGGCTGGCGTGCGCAGTCGCCGCTGGTCAGCCTCTACTACGGCCCGGCGGCCTGACGCCCGGTCAGGGGAAGGCCGGAAGGCGGGAACGCGCCAATGAGCGGCGGAGGAAGCGCGGAAAGAGGAGTGGAGCGCGCAGGATGAGGTAACTGCGCTGTATGAGGACGTCAGAGTTCGAGGTGACGTCGGGCAGCCAGGGCACGTGCTGGCAGGTGCGATACGGACGGCGGGCGGGGCCATGCGGACAAGGACGGCGGCGGCAGGTGCGGTGCTCGCGGCGGTGATGACGGCGGCGACGGCCGCGTGCGGAGGCGGCGAGACGGCGTCGCCCGCGAGCCGGTCCGCGACGGTCTCGACGACGCCCGCGCCCGGGCCGTCCTCGACCGCGCACACGCCCACCGACGCGCCCTCGGATACCTCCTCGGATGCGGCGCCGCCCTCCCGGACGCCCGCCAAGACCCCCTCGGACACGCCCTCCAGGACGCCCGACGCCGCGCGGACGCTCGTCGAGACGACCGTCACCGGCGGCTACGCGGGCGTGCACGACCGACTGGTCGTCAAGGACGACGGGTCCTACACCACGACCTCACGGGGCGGCTCCAGCCGGTCGGGGCAGATGACGCCCGCCGAGCTGACGGCCCTGCGCGAAGCCCTGGAGAAGGCGGACTTCGCCCGGCTCCCCTCCGAGGCCACCGGCAGCCCGATCGCGGACGGCTTCACCTACCGCATCACGCACGCGGGCCGGACCGTCACGACGGACGACCTCAACCGGCTTCCCGCGCTGCGCGCGGTGTTCGCGGCTCTGCCCGCGGACTGACCTCCTGGCGGGACCAGCGGCGCACCAGGGGCCAGCAGGCGAGTCCGACCAACAGGGCGAGCGGGTGGCCCCAGTTGGTGAGCGGGTCCTGAAAGGCCAGCAGATCCTGGACGAGCACCAGGGAGACCAGGCCCAGCGTCGCCGCGCGCAGCGGCGCGCGGAACAGCCCGGCCAGGGCGCCGATGCTCGCCATCAGACCGAAGCTGATGCCGTAGTCGAGCCGGTGCAGCGAGGTGGCGGGCAGCTGGCCGGCCGCCACCGAGAGCCCGACCGGAATCTCCGTGGCGAGGGTCGCGGCGGCATGACCGGCGACGAAGACGGCGGCGGTGCGCCAGCCGCCGATGCGCCGCTCCAGCGTGGTGAGCACGAAGACGAAGGCTATGGCGTACGGGGAGGCCAGGCCGCCCGCGATCCATAGCGCGCTCGCGACGAGGACGACCAGCGGCGACTGGGCCAGATGGGCGACGTCGGTGCTGGATCGCTCCAGCAGCGCGGCGACGGTCGCCGGATCGCCGAACTCCGCGAAGAGGGAGGTGGCGAGGAGGACGAGGCCGTAGAAGAAGGTGAACGGCGTCCCGGCGGGCGTGGGCAGCATCCGCCAGAGCCACGGGCGTCTGGGGTAAGGGGCGGGCGCGGAGGTCGCGGGGCTCGACGCGGGGGTTGAGGGGCTCTGCGCGGAGGCCGCGGGGCTCGGCGCGGAGGTCGCGAGGCTCTGCGCGGGGGCCGCCGGGGCGAGTTCGACGCGCGCGGGGCGGCCTGGCTCGGCGGCTGCCGCGCCGGCGGTCTCCTCGTCCGATTCGACGTCGGACGGGCGCCGGCCCGTGGCCCGGTCGCATGTGCTCAGCTTCTGCACCGCGTGAGACCCCTTCCGTTCCACCCCCGAACGAGCTTCCCACCCAACGCGATCATCCTCCGTCGCGTCTATGGCGTGCGCCACATCGGGCAACCTTCACAGGTTTTCTTACGTCGCCTTGGCGGGCGTGAACCAGGGCCGCCCGCGCCGGCGATAGACAGAACGTGAGACTGATGCGCCCCATGAGGGGAGACGGGGACGACGACGCGGCCCTGCTGCGGAACGTCGCGCGCGGGGACTCGGCCGCCCTCGCCGCGCTCTACGACCGGCACGCCGGCTGGCTGCACGCCCGCCTCGCGCGCCGCTGCGCGGACCCGGAGACCGTACGGGAAGTACTGCAGGACACCTTCGTCGCCGTCTGGCGCTCCGCCGGCTCGCACCGGGGCAAAGAGGCGGGCGGCTGGCTATGGGTGATCGCTGCGCGCCGCCTGGTCGACGCGCAGCGCGCGCAGGCGCGCACCGAGCGGGTAGCGCTCGAACCGGCCCCCGCCCCCGCGCCGTCCGCCGAGGACCGGGTGCTGGCGGGCCTGGAGTACGGCGATGTGGGCGCGGCGCTCGACCGCATCTCGCCCGAGCTGCGGGAGGTCCTGCGGGCGACCGTCATAGACGGCCTGACGACCCGTGAGGCCGCGGGCCTGCTGGGAATCCCGGAGGGCACCGTCAAGACCCGCGCCCTACGGGCCCGCCGCGAGCTGCGCGCGGCTCTGGCGCAGCTGACACCGGACAACGAGCCGCTGGGAGGCACGGCGTGAGCGCCTGGCATGTGAGCGACCGACTGGCGGCCCAGTATGCCGAGGGCGCGGCGGCGGAAGCCGACGCCTGGTCCGTGGAGAAGCACGTGGAGTCATGCGGCACGTGCGCGTCGAGGGTCTCCTCGGCGGCCCGTTCGGGCCCGGCGGGCCAGGTGCTGGCCGAGGTCCGCGCGGCGGTGCTGAGCCGCGCGGCGGGCGCTGCGTCTCCGCAGACGGCCCCAGGGAGGGCGCGCGGATCCGCCGGCTATGGGATCGCCCAGGCCCAGGAGTCCACGCCTGGAGCCGAGCCCGCCGGATACGGGATCGCCCACGCCCGGGAACTCACGCCCGGATCCGGAGCCGAGGCCGCCGGACACAAGAACGCTCAGACCCGGAGACCCACACCCGAAGCCGCAGCCCAACCTGCCGGATACGAGATCGCCCACGCCCGGGAACTCGCGCCCGAAGCCGAGCCCGCACGACACACCAACGCCCACACCCGGACACCCACACCCGAAGCCGAAGCCCAGCCCGCCGGATACGAGATCGCCCACGCCCGGGAACTCGCGCCCGAAGCCGAGCCCGCACGACACACCAACGCCCACACCCGGACACCCGTGCCCGCGACCGAAGTCCGGGTAGACGCCCCGGACTACCGCCCGGCGCGTGCCGGGCGGCGCCTCCGACTCGGCCACGTCCTTTGGGCCGTCGGCCCCGCCCTGCGCGGCGCCTGGCTCGCCGCCCTGCTGCTCGTCGCCCTCGGCGCCCTCTTCCTCGCCTATGGGGCCGGCTTCTCCGCCGCACGCCCGTTGCTGCTCGCCGTCTCCCCCGTCGTGCCGCTCCTCGGCGTCGCCCTGTCGTACGGCCCGCACGCCGATCCCCTCCACGAGATCGCCGCCGCCACCCCGTCGGGCGGGCTGCGCCTGCTGCTGACGCGGACGGCCGCCGTGCTGGCCGTCAGCGTCCCCTTGCTGACGGCGGTCGGCGCGCTGCTGCCCCCGGCCGCCGACGCGCCGAGCGCCGCCGCGTGGCTGCTGCCCGGGCTCGCCCTGACCCTGGGCGCGCTCGCGCTCGGCTCGTACATCGGCTGTCTGCGCGCCGCCGGCGGCCTCGCGGCCTGCTGGCTGGGCGTCGTCGTCGCCCCCGTGCTGGCCTCGCTCCCGCAGGACCTGGCGGGCCGTCTGGAGCCGTACGTCTCCGGGCCCGCCGTCCAGGGCGGCTGGGCCGCCGCCGCCGCGCTGTGCGCCGCGCTGCTCGCCGTACGCCGTACGTCCTTCGACCACCTGGAGAAGTCGTGAGCACCATAGAGGTCGCCGACCTCACCGTCCGGCACCGCAAGACCGTCGCGCTCGACGCGGTCGCGCTCGACTTCGACCCCGGCGTCCACGGGCTCCTCGGCCCGAACGGCGCGGGCAAGACCTCGCTGATCCGCGTCCTCGCCACCGTCGCCGCGCCCACGGCGGGCCGGGTCGAGCTGCTGGGCCGCGATGTGTCGTCGCACCGGGAGCGCGCGGAGGTGCGGCGGCGGCTGGGCTATCTGCCGCAGGAGTTCGGCTACTACCCGGGCTTCACCGTGCGGGAGTTCGTCTCGTACGTCGCCTGGCTGAAGGAGATGCCGCCCCAGTCCGTCCCCGCCGCCGTGGAGAGCGCCGTCGAGCGCGTGGGGCTCGGCGGGCGCGTCGACGCGAAGGTGAAGACGCTGTCGGGCGGGATGATCCGGCGCGTCGGCATCGCGCAGGCCATCGTGAACGAGCCCGACGTGCTGTTCCTCGACGAGCCGACGGCGGGTCTGGACCCGGAGCAGCGCGTCGAGTTCAGGGAGCTGCTGCGGGACCTCGGCGCCCGGTCCACGGTGCTCGTATCCACGCATCTGGTCGAGGACGTGGCCGCCGCCTGCTCCCAGGTGACCCTGATCGAGAAGGGCGAGGTCGCCTTCCGGGGCTCGACGGACGAGCTGACGATCCTGGGCAAGGACTCCGCGGACGAGAGCGGCGGCAACGCTATAGAGCGCGGGTACACCGCCGCCCTGCGCGCCCACCGGACGGCCGTCGCCGGGCGGGGAGCCCGTCGATGAGGGCGACCCCGCTGCGCGCGGAGCTGCTCCGCGGCTTCGCCCCCTGGGCTGGCGTCGCCGTCCTGCTGACGCTGTCCGTGGCCCTGTGGTCCAAGGCGGACCAGTGGCAGGGCAGTTGGGGCGAGACCCACGCCGAGCTGCACAGCGCGGCCACTCTGCTGGGCGGGCCGCTGGCCGCCGCCGCGGGCTGCTGGCAGGGCGGCAGGGAGCGCCGTCGGCGGACCGTGGAGCTGCTCGCGAGCGCCGCGCGCGGTCGCCTCGCGCAGTTCCTGGCAGCCGCCCTGCCGACGGCTCTGTGGGCGGCCGCGGGGTACGCGGTCGCCGCCGCCGGGGCGCTGCTGGCCAGCCGGCCGTACGCGTCGGCGGGCGAGCCCGTGCTGTCGCTGCTGCCTATGGACGCCGCGTTCGTCGTGGCGTGCACGCTGATCGGCCATGTCGTCGGGCGGCTCGTGGCCTGGCGGCTGGCCGCTCCGCTGCTCGCTATAGCGGCGTATCTCGCTCTCGGCGTCCCGACGTACCTGACCGCCGACGCCCGCTATCTGAGCCCCGCGTCGGCGGAGGCGTGGAGCATGTTCCTGCCGGTGTGGTGGCTGCCGCTCGCCATGGCCGCCTGGACGGGCGGGCTGGCCGCCGGAGCGGTGCTCGCCTGCGCCGCCCGCCGCCGGTACACCGCCCTGCTGCCGCTCGCCGCGGCGGGCGCGGCCGGCGCGCTCATGGTGCAGACGGGCGACGCCATGTGGCGCGACGACCCGCTGGCGAGCCGGCAGGTGTGCGACACCTCTGTGCGGCCCGACATCTGCGTGAACGCGCAGTACCCGGATCTGCTGCCGAAGGTCGTCGTGGCGTTGTCCGGCGTCACCGGGCGGCTGGAAGGCGTCGAGAACCTGCCGGTCCGGTTCGTCGACGAGAACAGGGACCTCGGGCCCGACGAGGCCCGGCTGCCGCTGCTGACGCCGATCGGCTGGTCCGTCGTCCGCGGCGAGCTGGTCGACCCCGAGCAGTACGCGTGGGAGGCCGCGTCCGCGCTCACCCGACGCGCGCGCGACTGCGAGGCTCGCGACCTCGACCCGCGCGCTCGGCGCGTCGACCAGGCCGTCACCGACTGGCTCCACCCGGACCCTGTGCGGGGCGGCCTGGAGGAGAGAGCCGAGGCGGGCGGCGGGACGCAGGGCGGGGCTCAGGACGCCGAGGTCGAGGCGGACCAGCGGGCCCTCGCCCGCCTGACGTCCATGCCGGACGAGAAGCGGCGCGCCTGGCTGTCGGACTACTTCGCGACCGTCGCCAGCTGCGACCCGGCCAAGGTCCCCGCCCTGTGACCGGCGCCGGCCCGGCGAGGGGGCTTCTTCTCTACGCACGGTCGCGTGGCCTGCCGCTGGCTCTCGGCGTCCTCGCGGCGACTTCCGCGCTCGCTCTCTGGGCCGCGCACAGCCTCGACGGACACCTCGATCCCCAGCGTCGCGTGCCGGTGGTGGCGCTGGCCCCGCTGTTCGCCTCCGCGGTGATCGGGACCGGCTTCCACCAGTACGCCGACGAGCTGGACAGGACGGCCGTACGCCCCTGGTGGCCGCGGCGGCTGGCCCAGCTGCTCGCCCTGACCGCCCTGGCCGCGGCGGCGCTGGCGCTCGCGGTGCTCGGCCACCCGGAGGAGTTCGGCGCGCCCGCGATGGCGCGGAACACGCTGGGCGCGGTCGGCATCACGGCGGCCGCGGCGACGCTGATCGGCGCGCGGCTGAGCTGGATGCCCACGTTCGCGTATCTGAGCGCGGTCTACCTGGGCGCTCCGCGGACGCCCAGCGGCTGGGCGACGCTCTGGGCCTGGCCGATGCAGCCGGACGCGCAGCCGGGAGCGTGGGCAGCGGCGGGCACGGCATTCGCCGCGGGCTCAGCCCTCTATGCCTGGCGCGGCGCCCGCCGCGAAGGCCCCTGACGGCCGGGGAAGCGGGTGCCGGCCCGGCACCAGGCGGGATCGGGCCACCGGCCGATCGACCACAGCGCCCAGGGCGGAGGTGGCATTCGCGATGGGCTCCGCCCTCTATAGCCGGCGCGGCACCAGCCGCGAGGATCCGCCTGCTGCTGGAGCCGCGGGGCACCGCCCGCGCCGCCCAGAGCCGTACCGACGCGCATTCCTCGCGGCACCCGCCGCGAGGAACCCTGACGGCCGGGGAACCGGGGTCCGCCCGGCCCGGCACCGGCGCAGGTCGAGAACCGGCCACCGGCCGATCGACCACAGCGCCCCGGCGGGAGCGCGGGCGGCGGCGGGGACGGCGTTCGCCGCAGCCTCCGCCCCTCCAGGCCCGGCGCGGGCCCCTGAAGGCCAGCCCCGCCCGGCACCGGGCCCCGCCCGACTCCGGCACAGGCCGATCGACCACAGCGCCCAGGCAGGAGGTGGCATCCGCAGCGGGCTCCGCCCTCTATAGCCGGCGCGGTGCCTGCGCCGAGGGCCTCTGACGGCGGGGCACGCAGGGCACCAGATCCCCCCTGGCACCCGCCGAGGCCGAGAACCGGCCACCGCGGGCCCCGCCCACGAGACGTGACAGCCAGCCGCTGGCGGGCCGACGCCGCCCCGCCGCCCCACGCACAGACACAATCCGGCCCCCCGCCGTTCAGACGCGAGGCCCGCCCACGAGACATCACCGCCCCGCCCCGGAGCGCCTCCACCGCCCGCCCAACCACCGCCACGCCCGCTCCCTCCCCACCCACACCCCTACGGCGACAACGCGCCAATCCGGCCAAAACCCTTTGTCCCGACCCTCCCCCGCCCGCCAGACTGGTTGCCTCACGCGCCCGACCCACCCGCTGCGGAGGTCCTCGTCTTGCCGGTCCATCTCCGTCCTGACGAACCCGTCGTCCTCGATCGGCGCGAGGGGCCGTACGGCGAGGTCGTCCTGCGTCGACGCGGCGAGCACCACGAGATCATCGCCAACGGCTGCTTCCTGATGGACACCTCCGACGGCCGCTCCGAGCGGCTGCTGGTCGACGCGGCGTACGACACGCTCGCCGCGGCGGGCCGCGAGTTCCCCACCGTGCTCATCGGCGGTCTCGGCGTCGGCTTCTCCCTCGCGCACGCCGTCGCCAACCCCCACTGGCGGCGCGTCGCCGTCGTCGAGCGCGAGCAGGCGATCATCGACTGGCACCGGGAGGGACCGCTCGCCGCGATCTCCGGCGAGGCGCTCGCCGATCCTCGCAGCGTGATCCTGCACACGGATCTCCTTTCCCACCTCAAAGCCACTACCGACCAGTACGACGCTCTTTGTCTGGACATCGACAATGGGCCCGACTGGACCGTCACCGACGACAACGAGAACCTCTACTCACCGGCCGGACTCGCCGTCTGCCAGGAGGCGTTGGCGCCTGGCGGCGTCCTCGCCGTCTGGTCCGCGCAGCCCTCCTCGGACTTCGAGGACGCACTGCGGAATGCCGGATTCAACGGGGTAAGGACCGAAGAGATCCGGGTTGCCCGAGGCGTACCTGACGCGGTCCACCTCGCCGTTCGCCCTGCGTAGCCGGGACGCCTTCACTGCCCTTACGCTGCTCATCTACACACGAGATCTACGTCTACATGCAGCTCGCGAGAATGCGTACAGGGGCGGGGCGATGGAGCAGACACACACCACCCACAACGGCGTTGCGGCCACACCCGGCGCGCAGCGCCGGGTGCTGGTCGTCGAGGACGACACGACGATCGTCGACGCCATCGCCGCTCGCCTGCGGGCCGAGGGCTTCCTGGTGCAGACGGCCACGGACGGCCCCGCCGCCGTGGACGCGGCCGAGGCGTGGCAGCCGGACCTGATGGTCCTCGACATCATGCTGCCGGGCTTCGACGGCCTGGAGGTCTGCCGTCGCGTGCAGGCCCAGCGGCCCGTGCCGGTGCTGATGCTCACCGCCCGGGACGACGAGACCGACATGCTGGTCGGCCTGGGGGTCGGCGCGGACGACTACATGACCAAGCCGTTCTCCATGCGGGAGCTGGCGGCCCGGGTGCATGTGCTGCTGCGCCGCGTGGAGCGCGCCGCGCTCGCCGCCGTGACCCCGCGCAGCGGGATCCTTCGCCTGGGCGAGCTGGAGATCGACCACGCCCAGCGCCGCGTCCGCGTCCGCGGCGAGGACGTGCATCTCACGCCCACCGAGTTCGACCTGCTGGTCTGCCTGGCCAACACGCCCCGCGCGGTCCTCTCCCGCGAGCAGCTGCTCGCCGAGGTGTGGGACTGGGCGGACGCGTCGGGCACCCGTACCGTCGACAGCCACATCAAGGCGCTGCGCCGCAAGATCGGCGCCGAGCGGATCCGTACGGTCCACGGCGTCGGCTACGCGCTGGAGACGCCCGCGCCATGAGACGGCGGGCGACCGGGAACAGCACCTCCACAAGCAGACCGCGCGGCGAGAGACTGCGCCACTGGCGGAGCTGGCTGCGGCACGCGTCCATCGCCATCTCGATCAAGACCAAGCTGGGCACGCTCGTCGTCGTCTCGGTCTTCATCACCACCGGTCTGCTGCTGGTCGCCCTGCGCACCGAGACCGAGCTCCGCTTCATCACGGTGTTCTCGGTGATCGCGACCCTGCTGATCACCCAGTTCGTGGCGCACGGTCTGACCGCCCCGCTGGATGAGATGAACACCGTCGCCAAGGGCATCTCCCACGGCGACTACACCCGCCGGGTCCGCGGCGCCGACCGCCGCGACGAGCTCGGCGACCTCGCCTCCACCATCAACCGCATGGCCGACGACCTGGAGGCCGTGGACCAGCACCGCAAGGAGCTGGTGGCGAATGTCTCGCACGAGCTGCGCACCCCGATCGCCGCGCTGCGCGCCGTGCTGGAGAACGTCGTCGACGGCGTCTCCGCCGCCGACCCGGAGACCATGCGCACGGCCCTCAAGCAGACGGAGCGGCTCGGCCGGCTGGTGGAGACGCTGCTCGACCTCTCCCGCCTGGACAACGGCGTGCTGCCGCTGCGGGCCCGCCGCTTCGAGGTGTGGCCCTACCTGTCCGGCGTGCTGAAGGAGGCCAATCTGGCCTCCTCCCAGCGGGCCCTGTCCTCCGGGTCCGGCAACCACACCCGTACCGACGTCCATCTCCACCTGGACGTCTTCCCGCCCGAGCTGACCGCGCACGCGGACGCCGAGCGGCTCCACCAGGTGGTCGCCAACCTCATCGACAACGCCGTCAAGCACTCCCCGCCGCACGGCCGGGTCACGGTACGAGCCCGGCGCGGACCGCATCCCGAGTCGCTGCACCTGGAAGTGGTCGACGAGGGGCCCGGCATCCCCGAGCAGGAGCGCCACAAGGTCTTCGAGCGGTTCAACCGCGGCGACGTGGCCTCCCCGCACGGCCCCGGCAGCGACGGCGGCACCGGTCTGGGCCTGGCGATCGCCCGGTGGGCCGTGGATCTGCACGGCGGACGCATCGGCGTGGCCGAATCGTCCCGTGGCTGCCGCATTCTCGTCACTCTTCCGGGAATCCGATCGGCGCGAGGTTGACGTAGGGTTCGAACCGGAAGGCCACGTTCTGCGTGTAGACAGTCAGAACGTGTTCACGGCGCGGCCGGCTACCGGTCAGCAAGCCGTCAGGGGTGCGACCCAGGGGGTCGTAGCCGCGGTGAGTCCTACCCGCAGCGAAGCGGAACCACGCTTGTTTCCCGCCATTCCCAGCCCCGAAACCCGCCGTCTGGTGTGACTTGCGCGACGATGGCCCGCCCCGCCTGCACCTCTCGGCCAGGGAGGCGTAGCCTTTATTTCCGCTGTCCATCACCTTGTGAAGCGGAAGAGGGCGGTTGCCGCCGTGTCGTCTCAGTCCCCCAGTAACTCGAGCATCTCGGCCGACCAAGGCGGTCAGGGCAAGAACCCTGCCGCCGCGTTCGGTCCCAATGAGTGGCTCGTCGACGAGATCTACCAGCAGTACCTCCAGGACCCGAATTCGGTCGACCGTGCCTGGTGGGACTTCTTCGCCGACTACAAGCCAGGGGCTGCCGCCTCCGGCACGGCGGACAAGCCCGCGCCGGAGAGCGCGCCCGCGGGCACGCCCGCCGCAGGGGCGAGCCAGCCTCAGGCCGCCGCAGCCGCTCGTCCTCGTAGGCGGCGGCCTTGCG